>JAOARA010000391.1 GCA_025211115.1 Roseicyclus sp.
CCGCCCCCGCCCGGCCGCAAGAAAACGCGCCCGCAGCTTGATGAAGCGCGGGCGCAAGTCACGGCACGAGGGACAGTGATGGGCGCCGGGGGTGCCGAACCCTGCGCCATGTGGGGCATATGGGCGGCATCCCGCGGATTTAAAGAAATTCAACGAAAACGTGAACGCCCGCCCCTCAGCCAAGGATGCCGGGCCAGTTCGCCTCGCCCTGCGCGATGACATCGGGCAGTTCGGCGGTCCAGAGCCTGCGCGCCCTGAGGCTGGCATTGAGGAACAGCCGCCCCTCGTGGATCGACCAGGCCTCGGGGATGGTGGGCGCGAGATACCCGCGTGAGGCGGCAAAGGCGCAGTAGCCACCGAAGGCCGGGGCGAAGCGCAGCGGTTCGGCGGCAAAGGCCTCGCGGTTGCCCGCGCTGGCGAAGACCCAGGTCGCGCCGTCGTGGTCATGGGTGATGTCCGGGTTGCCCGGCACCGGGCCGTTACCCTCGAAATAGGCAACGGGGTCGATCCCGTTGATGGCTCCGCGGTCGCCCTGGAACACGCGGGGCTCGGCGGCGCGCGCGCGCCGTGGCAGGGCGAGAGCAAGGGGCACCAGCGCGGCGGCGGAGAGGATGAGACGGCGGTGGATCACGGCGAAAACCTCGGGTGGTGGCATGCTGGCAACATGACCCGCGGCGGGGTGCCGCGAAAGACCCGGCACGCAACCGTGATCCGCGGTGAACGGTGCGTCAGTCGAAGATGTCCTCGATCAGGTCGAAGGCCTCTTCCATCGCCTTCTTCCACAGCGACTTGCGCCGCTTGGGTTTCTTCCGGCTGCGCGGATCGGCCTGGCCCTGCCAGCCCTCGCCGCCCTGCCAGCCGCCCCGCGGGAGCGGTCCGCCATGCGGCGCGGGCGCGCGCGGGCTGCGCTTGACCGGGCGGTCGGGCTGCGGCGGCTTCAGCCATTTCATCTCGTGCAGCGGCGCACCGCAGGCCCCGCAGGCCAACTCGTGCCCGTCACGCGCCGTCAGCTTCAGCGTCTGGCGGCGGCCGCAATAGGAACAGGTGGCGATCTTGGTCTGGTCCGGCATCGGCTCTCTCTCAGGGGCGTGTGACCGCATATAGGGAGACCGCCGCCGCATTCGAGACGTTGAGCGAGCCGAACGCGCCGGCCGCGTCGATCCGCACCAGGTGGTCGCACAGATCGCGCGTCCGCTCGCGCAGGCCCGGCCCCTCGGCCCCCAGCACGAGGGCCACGGGCCGCTCCGTCAGCGTGGCGGCCAGCGTGCCGATCTCGGCCTCACCCTCGCCGTCGAGGCCGAGAACGGTATAGCCCATCTCCTTCAGCGTCACGATCGCGTTGCCCAGGTTCGGCACCCGCAGGTAGGGCTGCCGCTCGAGCGCACCCGAGGCGGTCTTGGCCAGCGCGCCGGTCTCGGGGGCCGAGTGGCGGGCGGGGGCGATCACGGCGGCGGCGCCGAAGACCTCGGCCGAGCGCAGGATCGCGCCGACGTTATGCGGGTCGCTGACCCGGTCGAGCAGGACAAGCCGCGGCGCGCCCTGCCCCGTGCCAAGTGCCACGTCCTCGAGCCGCCCCCAGTCGAGCGGCCGCACCTCGAGCGCCGCGCCCTGGTGGACGGAGCCCGGATCGAGCGGCACGGGAAACTTGCGCGGATCGGCGATCTCGGGCTCGAGCCCGCCCGCAGCGATGGCCTCGGCCAGCTTGTCGGCGGCGTTGCGCGTGACCACGAGGCGCAGGCGCGCGCGCGCGGGATTCATCAGCGCATCGCGGACCGCGTGCAGCCCGAACAGCCACAGCGTTTCCGCCGCCGCGGCGCGCTTCGCGCGCTCCTTGTCGATCACCCAGGTCGGTTTCTTGGCCACGCACCGCTTCCCCTTGCTGCCTTCTCCCCCGATATGCGGCGGCCATCGTCTTGCCAAGTGCGCAGAGGCCCGTTTTTCGGTTGACGCCCCCCCGCCCCCCGATTATCCAGCCCCTCGCGTCGGGCGACGTGCTGCAAGGTGCGGCAGCGGACTGTAACTCCGCCGGGGAGACCCATGCCTGGTTCGATTCCAGGGTCGCCCACCATTCCCCCCCTCATCGGTGACACGCTTGCCGCCCCAGCACGGGCGGCGCGTATACGCCCGGCCCGTCGTGATGCGGCTTGGGGCTCGTCTTGAAGCGCGCGCCTGCGGGTCAGTCCCATGTCCGGGTGTCCAGTGCAGCACCGGCCGTGGCGCGCGGATGCAAAGCCAGCCCGACGCCATCGACAGGGCATGCCGGGCACAGCCGGCGGACAAACCGGAGGCGCAAGGCCGCGGACCCTGCGTGCGAGCGGGGCTTATCGTCCCTCGGAATAGTCCCGGTAGGCCGCGCTGAAGCCCCTCAGATCGAAGGGATAGAAATACTCGATCGCGTCTTCGAACCCGGTGAACCAGAGCTGCATGTCGAAGCCCCGGCGAAAAGCCTCGATCGCCGCGGGTGTATCGGTGACAACGCCCAGGCAACCATCCGCCCGACAGGTCGCCATCCGCACGTTCAGACGCACCTCGTCATCCACCTGGATATAAATCGGCGCCAGCATCGACACGCCCAGCGGCAGCGAGACCTCGACGATCTCGGTCCCGGACAGCTGGTAGACGAGCACCCTGGAGACGATACGCCCCTGGGACATCACCACCTGTCCCATGCGACAGCCGGTGTCGCACACGACCTCCCAGCGGGAGCCGTCCGGGGCGGTCTGCGCGCGCAGTTCCCCCACGCCCGACAGCCCGAGCACGAGCACCCCGAGCAGCGTGGCGGCTACCCGGCGGGCGCGGCGCGGTCCTTCGGTGCGCATGGCGCGCATGGCGCGCGTCACTGGATCTGAACGCATATCCGCGATTGGCCGTTCTGGTTGGTCTCGCAGACATAGGCCGCCGTGCCGCGCTGAAGCACCATCACCACGGCGCCGTTCACGAAGGACATCCCCTTGATCTCGAACCCGACCGACAGGAGGCCTGCCGCCGTCAACTGCCGCGCGGTCTGCGCCGGGGCCGCTTCTTCCTGGCCTTCCTGTGCGAGGGCGGGCATGGCCGCCGCCAGCCCGAGGGTGCCTGCCAATGCGAAGGCTGCGATCCGTTTCATCATCTGCTCTCTGTCCCCTTGTGAGAACGCCTGCCCGAGCGGCAACCCGGGCAGGCGGAATTGTGTTCGAAGGCGCGGCTGGCTCAGAACGAGAAGCCGACACCAACCCCCGCGCCGACGCTGCCGCCCGCCGAGGAGACCGAGGCCCGCATGACAGCCCGGTCGCTGAGCCGCGCGGTGCCGCCGAGGGCAATCGCGCTTTCCCCTTCGAAGGTGCCGAGGCCAAGGCCGAAGCTGAAGTCGCTGGATGCGTCGGTCAGCTGCGGCAGGTTGTTCATGGCGAAGGCCATGGCCACACCGGCATTCGCCGTCCGCAGGCCGCTTTCCAGCCCGGTGATGCGGTTCTGCACACCCGCGTCGAGGTTCTCGAAGGTGACCGCCCCGGCCGCGATGTCGCCCGACCCGATGGAGCCGGCCTGGATCGAGATGCCCCCGTTGACCGCGGTGCCGGCAGAGCCGACCACCGTCACGTTGCGGGCCACCGCACCGGCAAAGGCTTCGGCCGCCGCCGGATCGTTGTCGACCCCGTTCACGACCGCTGCGACGATCGACGCCGAAGCGACGCTGTCCTGCGCAAAGCCCGCCGCAAGGGCCTGGCGTGCCCCCGCATTGCCCGCGATGCCATCCGCGATGGCCTGCTGGGTGGCCGCGTTGGCGCCGAGGGCCCCACCGAGCGATTCCAGCGCCGCCGTCGTGCCGGTGATACCGTCCACGATGGACTGGGTGGCCGTCGCGTTGCCGCCGATCCCGGCCGCCATGGCCTCCTGCGTCGCCGCGTTGCCTCCGAGGGCCCCGCCCAGCGTCTCGAGCGAAGCCACGTTGGCGCCGTCCGCGAAGGCCGTTGCGGTTTCCTCGACCAGCGCGTTGGCGAGGGTCGTCTGCGACGTGCCGTCGGCCGCGATGCCGCCCACGATGGACTGGGTCGCGGTGGCGTCGCCACCGATCCCGGCCGCCATGGCCCGCACCGCCTCTTCGTTGCCGCCCAGCGTGGTGCCGAAGGCCCCGACCGAGGCCGCATCGGCATTCGCGGCAAGGCCGCCCAGAAGCGAGGAGGCCGCGGTGGCATTGCCGCCGATCCCGGCCGCCATGGCCTCCTGCGCCGTGGCGTTTCCGCCAAGGCCGGTGCCCACGTCGGCAAGGTCCAGGTCATCGGCGACGACCGAACCATCGAGGATGGCGATCTGGCCCGCCGCGTTGCCCTGTTCGGCCGCGGTGTTACCGGTGCCGCCCCGGACGACGAGGTCATCCGAGATCGCGCCGGCCAGCGTGGCCTGCGCCGCATCGTTGGTGGCGATGCCGTCGGCAATGGCGTTCTGCGTCACCTCGTTGCCGCCCAGGGCGGTGCCCAGGGTCTCGAGCTCCAGGACATTCGCCGCATCCGCGAAGGACGCCGCGACGTCATCCACGATGGCATCGGCCAATTCGGCCTGCGATGCGTCGTCGGAGTTGGAGGCAAGGTCGCTCAGTAGGGACGATGCACCAAGCTCCGTGTCGGCGATCGAACCGGCAATGGTTTGCTGCGCCGCCACATTGTTGGCGAACCCGTCCGCAAGTGCTTCGGTTGCCGCATCGTTGCCGGCGATGCCGTCAGCGATGCTTTCCGTCGCCGCGGTGTTCCCCGCGATGCCACCCGCGATGCTTTCCGTCGCCGCATCATTGCCGGCGATGCCGTCGGCGATCTGGCCGGTGAGCGCCGCACTGTCGGCGATTTCTCCGGCGACATCATCCGCGATGGCATCCGCAAGCACCGCCTGCGCATCGGTATCGGCGGCGATGGCGTCGGCGACATCATCCGAAATCGCGTCGGCCAGCGTCGTTTGTGCCGCGTCGTTGGTGGCAATCCCATCCGCGATGGCCTGCTGCGTCGCCGCGTTGTCGGCCAGCGCACCGCCCAGCGTCTCGAGATCGGCGACATTCGCCGGGTCCGCGAAGGCCGTGGCCATGTCGTCCACCAGCGCACCGGCAAACGCCTCTTGCGAGGCCGCGTCGGCATTCGTCGCAAGGCCGCTCAGCAGGTTCGAGGCCGCCGTGGCGTCCCCGCCGAGGCCGCTGCCCACGTCGGCAAGGTTCAGGTCAACCGCTTCGACCGACCCATCGGTGATGTTGATGTTGGTCCCGGTCTGTCCCGAACCCGTGCCACCACCCACGTTGAGGTCCAGGTCGTCCGCGAGGGCACCGGCCAGCGCGGCCTGAGATGCCGCATTCGCACCACCGTCCAGCAGGCTGTCCACCACGTCGTCGCCGATGGCGTCACCAAGCGTGGCCTGGGCCGCTTCATTGGTGGCCATGCCGTCGGCGATGGCGTTCTGCGTCACCTCGTTGCCGCCCAGGGCGGTGCCGAGCGTCTGCAGATCGGCGACATTCGCAGGATCCGCGAAGGCATCCGCGATGTCATCGACCAAGGCGTCGCCCAGCGTGTCCTGCGCCGCCGTGTTGTTGGCGATGCCATCCGCGATGCTTTCGGTGGCCGCAGCATTCCCCGCGATGCCATCCGCGATGCTCTCCGTCGCCGCGGTGTTCCCGGCGATGCCGTCGGCGATCTGGCCGGTGAGATCCGCACTGTCGGCGATCTCTCCGGCGACATCATCCGAGATGGCCGTCGCAAGGGCTGCCTGCGCATCGGTATCCGAGGCGATGGCGTCGGCGACATCATCCGAAATCGCGTCGGCCAGCGTCGCTTGCGCCGCGTCGTTGGTGGCCAGCCCATCCGCGATGGCCTGCTGCGTCGCCGCGTTGTCGGCCAGCGCACCGCCCAGCGTCTCGAGATCGGCGACATTCGTCGGGTCCGCGAAAGCCGTGGCCATGTCG
>JAOARA010000392.1 GCA_025211115.1 Roseicyclus sp.
CGGGGCAATCGCCGAGGTGACCGAGGCCGAGGTGGTGAAGATGATGGTGGGACGGGATGTCAGCCAGATCTTTCCCGACCGCGAGCGCAACATCGGCGCGGAGATCCTCGTGGTCGACGGCTACGAGCACCCGACCGAGTTGGCCGAGAGCAGCTTCACCTTGCGCCGCGGCGAGATCCTGGGCTTCTACGGGCTGGGCGGGGCGGGCAGATCCGAATTCATGCAGGCGCTGTTCGGCATCACCCGGCCGTCCGGCGGAACGGTCGTGATCGATGCGGAACCCGCGGTCATCCGGTCGCCTGCCGACGCGGTGGCCAGGGGCATCGTCTACGTGCCCGAGGACCGCGGCACGCAAGGCGCGATCACGGCCCTGCCGATCTTTCAGAACGTGACGCTTCCCTCGCTGGGGCGCACCTCGCGCAGGGGGTGCCTGCAGCTGGCCGAGGAGTTCAGGCTGGCGCGCGAATACACCCGGCGGCTGGACCTGCGCGCGGCGTCGCTCGACACGACCGTCGGCAACCTGTCCGGCGGCAACCAGCAGAAGGTGGTGATCGCCAAGTGGCTGGCCACGCAGCCCAAGGTCATCATCCTGGACGAACCCACCAAGGGCATCGACATCGGCTCGAAGGCCGCCGTTCACGAGTTCATGGCAGAACTCGCCGCGCAGGGATTGGCGGGCATCATGGTCAGCTCGGAAATCCCCGAGGTGCTCGGCATGTCCGACCGCGTCATCGTGATGCGCGAAGGGCTTATCGCGGCCGAGTTGTCCGGCGACGAGCTGACGCCCGAAACCCTTGTGCGTCACGCCGCAGGCATTTGAAGGAGGGGCCGATGTCCAGACATGTCCTGATGTCCCGCGAGCTGTTGTTGAGCGGCGCGATCCTCGTGCTGCTGGCGCTCATTGCCTCGCGCTTTCCCGCGTTCATCACACCCGCCAACCTGGCCAACGTCTTCAACGACACCGCGCCGCTGATCCTGCTGGCCATCGGCCAGATGATCGTGATCCTGACGCGCTGCATCGACCTGAGCGTGGCGGCCAACCTGGCGTTGACGGGGATGGTCGTGGCCATGCTCAACGTGGCGATGCCGGGGGTGCCGGTGCCGGTGATCATCGCCTTCGCCATCGGGATCGGCGCCCTGCTGGGCATGTTCAACGGCATCCTCGTGTGGAAACTCGAGATCCCGCCCATCGTCGTGACCCTCGGGACGATGACGATCTTCCGCGGCACCATCTTCCTTCTGTCGGACGGCCAGTGGGTCAACAGCCACGAGTTGAGCGACCCGTTCAAGGCCTTTCCGCGGGCCGAGCTTCTTGGGCTGCCGGTGATGAGCTGGATCACCATCGCGGCCGTCCTGTTCTTCAGCCTCGTGATGAGCCGCACGACATTGGGCCGGGCCTTTTACGCGGCGGGCGGCAACCCGCATGCCGCGACCTACGCCGGCATCGACGTCGGCAAGACCCAATTCTGGGCCTTCACGATTTCGGGCGCGCTTGCAGGGCTGACCGGTTATCTGTGGGTGTCGCGCTTCGCGGTCGCCTTCGTCGATCTTGCGGGGGGCTTCGAGCTGAATGTCGTGGCCGCCTGCGTGATCGGGGGCGTCGCCATCATGGGCGGCATCGGCACCGTGGCCGGAGCGATGCTGGGGGCGCTGTTCCTCGGCATCATCGGCAATGCGCTTCCCGTCGTCGACATCTCGCCGTTCTGGCAACTGGCGATCTCGGGCGCGGCGATCATCATCGCGGTCGCCCTCAACACCCAGGCCAACCGCACCAAGGGGCGGATCATCCTGAAACGCGCGGAGCATGCGTCATGACCGACACCACACGGGTCATCCCGGACCGCCTGCAATCGCCGCTGCAACGGCGCGTGAAAAGCTGGGAGTCGCTTCTGCTGGCGGTGGCCATTGCGATCTTCATCGTCAACAGCTTCATGTCGCCGTATTTCCTGAACGCGTGGAACCTCAGCGACATGACGTTCAACTTCACGGAAAAGGCGATGATCGCCTTCGCCATGGCGCTCCTGATCATCGCGGGTGAGATCGATCTGTCCGTGGCCTCGATCATCGCGCTGGCCTCGACCGCAATGGGCGCGGCGGTTCAGGTCGGCGTCGGGACGCCGGGCCTGGTGCTGATCGGGCTGGGGGTGGGGCTGCTGTGCGGGGCGTTCAACGGCGTCCTCGTCACCCGGCTGGGCCTGCCGTCCATCGTCGTGACCATCGGCACGATGAGCCTGTTTCGCGGCATCAGCTACATCGTTCTCGGGGACCAGGCCTATCGCGGCTACCCGGCCGACTTCGCCTTTTTCGGGCAGGGCTACGTGTTCTGGGTCATCTCGTTCGAGCTTGTGCTCTTTGCCGTGCTGGCGCTGATCTACTTCGTGCTGCTGCACAAGACCAACTTTGGCCGCGCGGTCTATGCCATCGGCAACAATCCCGTCGGGGCGGAGTTCTCAGGCATCCGCGTTGCGCGGGTCAAGTTCATCCTGTTCCTGCTCACGGGCCTCATGTCCGGGGTCGCCGCGATCTGCCTGACCTCGCGGCTCGCGTCCACCCGCCCCTCCATCGCGGTGGGCTGGGAACTGGAGATCGTGACCATGGTGGTTCTCGGCGGCGTCAGCATCCTCGGCGGGGCCGGCTCGATCCCCGGCGTGGTCATCGCCGCCTTCGTGATGGGGCTCGTGACCTTCGGCCTCGGGCTTCTCAATGTCCCCGGCATCGTGATGTCGATCGTGATCGGCGCGCTGCTGATCGGGGTGATCGCGCTCCCGCGCCTATGGGACAAGTGGCGCGCACAGTCCGCGAAAGGATAACCCGCCGTGCAGAAACATGCGTTCAAGATGCGCCTCAATCCCGGTGCCGCCGAGGACTACAAGACCCGCCATGACGAGATCTGGCCCGAGCTGGTGGCCCTTCTGAAGGACGCGGGCGTGTCGGATTATTCGATCCACCTCGACGCGGAGACCAACACCCGTTTCGGGGTCTTGTGGCGGACCGATGAGCACGGGATGGATGATCTGCCGAACCACGAGATCATGCAGCGGTGGTGGGCGCACATGGCCGACATCATGGAGGTCCATGAGGACAACGAACCGGTTTCGGTCCCCCTGTCGACCGTCTTTCACATGCCATGACCCAGGGGC
>JAOARA010000393.1 GCA_025211115.1 Roseicyclus sp.
AGGATATCGGCCATAGGGGCGGCGCGGCATGAGCGCCTCTCCCTTCGACAGCGCGCTTTACCGCGACCTCTTCGGCGATGCCGAGGTCGGGCGGCTCTTTTCCGACAGCGCCGAGGTGCGGGCGATGATGCTGGTCCTCGGCGCGCTGGCCAAGGTGCAGGGCCAGGCCGGTGTCATCCCCGAGATGACCGGCGCCTTCCTGCACCGCGCCGCGATGGAGCTGCAGATCGACCCAGCTGGGCTGGCCACGGCCACCGGGCAGAACGGCGTCAGCCTTCCGGGGCTCGTCACCGCCATGCGCAAGGCGCTGGAGGCGCCCGAACACGCGCCCTACCTGCATTGGGGCGCCACCAGCCAGGACATCCAGGACACCGGCCTGATGCTGCGGCTCAGGCAGGCCCTGAGCCTGATCGAGGCGCGGCTGGTCACCGCGGCCCATAGGCTCGCCGAGCTGGCCGAGGCGGAGGCCGAGACCCCCATGGCCGCCCGCACCTACGGGCAGGTCGCCGTGCCCACGAGCTTCGGCGCGTTGGTCGCCAACTGGGGCTGGCCGCTTCTCCAGACCATTGAGCGGCTGCGCGCGCTGAAGCCCCGGCTCTGCGTCTCGCTTTCGGGCGCGGGGGGCACCGGCACGATGCTCGGCCCCGATCCGGCGGCGATCCGCACGGGGCTGGCCGAGGCTCTCGGCCTCGCCGATCCGGGGCGCAGCTGGCATGCGGAACGCGCGCTTATCGCCGAGATCGCGGGGCTTTGCGTGACCGTCACGGCGGCCGCCGCCAAGCCGGCCGAGGATCTGCTGATCCTGACCCGCAGCGACGTGGCCGAGGTGCGGCTGGCGGGCGGCGGGGCCTCCTCGACCATGCCGCAGAAACAGAACCCGGTCGGCCCCTCGGTCCTCGTGGCACTGTCGCGGATGGCGGCAGCGCAAGGCGCGGCACTCGCCGCCCCCGCCCCGCGCGAGGCGCGCGACGGCGCGGCCTGGTTCACCGAATGGCTGATCCTGCCCGGCCTCGTCATGGCCGCGGGCAAATCCGCAGGCCTCATGGCCGAGACCGCTTCCGCGATCACCCCCGAGCGCTCCGCGATGGCAGACCGGCTCGCCGACCCGCTCGGCCTGATCCATGCCGAAACGCTCAGCTTCGCGCTGGCACGTGCCATGCCCCGCCCCGAGGCGCAGGCCGAGGTCAAGCGGCTGGCCCTCGCGGCCCGCGAGACCGGCACGCCCCTGCCCGATCTCGTGGCATCGGCCCACCCCGAGGTGGCCCTGCCGCCGCTGACAGGCCCCACCACCCTCGGCACCGCGCCGCAGGAGGCCCGCGCCTTCGCCAGGGCGGCCCGCGCAATCGGAGATGGACAAGCTCAAAGTGTCAATCTAGATTGACACTTGTCTGACACATCCCGAAAGCCGCCCATGGCCGCCCGCCGCCTGCCTGTCACCTTCATCATGATCACCGTGACGCTGGACGCCATGGGGATCGGCCTGATCCTGCCGGTGATGCCCGACCTCATCCGCGAGGTGCGGGGCGCCACGCTGTCGGATGCGGCGCTCTGGGGCGGCATCCTCTCGGCGGTCTACGCGGTGATGCAATTCGGCTTTTCGCCCACCATCGGCAACCTCTCCGACCGCTTCGGGCGCAGGCCGATCCTGCTGACCTCCATGGCGGTGATGGCGGTCGATTACGTCGTGATGGCGCTGGCGGGCACGATCTGGCTCCTGCTCGCGGGGCGCGTGGTGGCGGGGATCGCGGCCTCGACCCATTCCACGGCGCTGGCCTACATGGCCGACATCACCGACACCTCGAAACGCGCCCAGAACTTCGGCCTCGTCTCGGCGGGCTTCGGCATCGGCTTCATCCTCGGCCCCGCCGTCGGCGGGATGCTCGGCGGGCTGGACCCCCGCGCGCCCTTCGTGGCGGCGGCCTGCCTCGCCGCGGCGAACTTCGCCTTCGGCTGGTTCGTCCTGCCCGAAAGCCTGCCGCAAGAGCGCCGCCGCGCCTTCGACTGGCGCCGCGCCAACCCGGCGGGCGGGCTGAAACAGATGGGCAAACTCCCCGGCGTGAAACCGCTCCTCGCCGTCATGCTCGCCTACCAGGTCGCCAATTTCACCTATCCCGCGGTCTGGGCCTATTACACGCAAGGCGCCTTCGGCTGGGACGCCCGCACCGTGGGCCTGTCGCTCGCGGCCTATGGCGTGGCCATCGCCCTGGTGCAGGCCGGGCTGATCCGCGCGATCCTGCCCCGCCTGGGCGAAACGCGCGCGGTGGTCTGGGGGCTGATCCTCAACACCGCCTGCCTGCTGCTCTACGGGCTGGCGACCGAAGGCTGGATGATCTGGATCCTGATCCCGATCTCGGCCACGGGCGCGATCGTCGCCCCGGCGATGCAAGGCATCATGAGCCGCGCCGCGGGCGAGGACCAGCAGGGCGAGCTGCAAGGCGTGCTCTCCTCCCTCTCGGCGCTCTCGATGATCCTCTCGCCCCTGATGATGACCCAGGCCTTCTTCTGGTTCACCCGGCCCGACACACCCCTCTGGCTGCCCGGCGCGCCCTTCCTGCTCGGCGCGGTGCTGATGGCCACGGCCTTCGCCCTCTACATCGCCACGCGCAAGACCCGCACAGAACCCGCCGCCACCCCGGCGGAATAGGGCACAACATACCCCTTCATCTTCCCCCAAATACGGACGGCCAAGCGCCCGCCACAGGCGCGCCGCCCGCTCGAGGGCACCACACGCCGCGTCGCGCCCCCAGCACCAACCGCCGCGGGACCGGGCCGCAGG
>JAOARA010000394.1 GCA_025211115.1 Roseicyclus sp.
AGGGACTTCCTCAAGCTCAAGCACGCGGTGCCGTCGCATGACACCTTCTCGGCCGTGTTCCGGATGATCGATCCCAAGACGCTCGATGCGGCCTTCGGGCGCGTACTGGCCGATGTCGCAGCCCTCCTTCGGGAAGGCGACGTGATCGCCGTTGACGGCAAAGCCCTGCGTGGGGCCCGCGATGCGGGAGAGAGCGCCAGGGCACGGATGATGGTCTCGGCCTACTCTGCCCGGCTGCGCCTGACGCTGGCCAGCGTACCGGCTGATCGGGGAACGGAACTGGAGGCTGCGATCGAAGCGCTCGGCCTGATCGCGCTCAAGGGGAAAGTCGTGACCGCCGATGCCCTGCACTGCAATCGCCGTACGGTTGCAGCGATCAACGCGGGTGGCGGCGACTGGTGCCTCGCGCTCAAGGCCAACCAGGACTCGTTGCTGTCCGATGCTCGGGCCTGCTTCGGGACGCAGCCAGACGCCTACACGAGCGCGTTTTCCGAGGATACCGGCCACGGCCGGACGGAAACCCGAACGGCAACGGTCGTAGCGAGCAAGTCTCTGGCTGAGCATCATGATTTCCCGGGCCTAAAGGCATTCGGCCGGGTCGAGGCCACCCGCAAGACGGCCGACGGCACCAGCTCAGAGACGCGGTACTTCGCCCTGTCCTGGGTGCCGACGCCGGAGGTCTTGCTATCGACCGTACGCGCCCACTGGGCCATCGAGAACAGCCTGCACTGGCAGCTCGACGTGTCGTTCCGCGAAGACGCCGCACGCAACCGGAAGGATAACAGCCCGGGCAACATCGCCATCCTGCGCCGCCGTGCTCTCGACGTCATGCGCAGGGACACGTCGAAGGGCTCGCTCTCCATCAAGCTCAAGCGAGCAGGCTGGGACGACGACTTCCTACGCAACGTTCTCAATGGCTTAACGGCGGCATGAGCCATATGCGATTGCCCTGCCCACTGTGGCACGCGAACCGTGGGGTAGAACCCCACCCTACAAATCAATCTTCATGCTCGCCGCCATTGAACTTGCATGACTGGCAGCGTAACCGCCAAGGCTCCCGGTCATCGGGCTTTAAGACCTAGATTACTAGGCAGACCGTCCATCGAGCGATAACAAGCTCAGGGCGGTCTTCGTGTTTCTGGGGATGCCGCTACGCTCTGTGGCACCGCCTCACCCCCTTTCCCCGGTGGACACCGCGCGCAGAGACGCTAGAAACCGCTCGACCCCGTGACGGAGCGCAAGCGCATGAAATTCACCCTGTCCTGGCTGAAAGAGCACCTGGAAACCGACGCCTCGGTCGAGGAGATCGCCGAGGCGTTGACCGACCTCGGCCTCGAGGTGGAGGGCGTCGAGGATCGCGCGGCGCGGTTGAAGGCGTTTACCTTGGCCAAGGTGGTCTCGGCCGAACAGCACCCCGATGCCGACCGGCTGCGCGTCTGCATGGTCGAGACCGATGAGGGCACCAAACAGATCGTCTGCGGCGCGCCGAATGCGCGGGCGGGGATCACGGTGGTCCTGGCCAAGCCCGGCGATTACGTGCCGGGGATCGACGTGACGCTCTCGGTCGGCAAGATCCGCGGCGTCGAGAGCCACGGGATGATGGCCTCGGAACGCGAGCTGGAACTGTCGGACGAGCATTCCGGCATCATCGAACTGCCGTCGGGCGAGGTGGGGCAGAAGTTCACCGACTGGCTTGCCGCGAACGATCCGGCCAAGGTCGACCCGGTGATCGAGATCGCAATCACGCCGAACCGGCAGGATGCGCTGGGTGTCCATGGCATCGCCCGCGACCTCGCCGCGCGTGGCCTCGGCAAGCTCAAGCCGCATGACCCGGAGCCGGTGAAGGGAACCTTCCCCTGCCCCATCGGGGTGAGCATCGACGCTGACACGCTGGATGTCGCCCCCCATTGGGCGGGCCGCGTGATCCGCGGTGTGAAGAACGGGCCGAGCCCGCAATGGCTGCAGGACCGGCTGCGCGCGATCGGGCTGCGGCCGATTTCGGCGCTGGTCGATGTGACCAACTTCTTCACCTACGACATGAACCGCCCGCTGCATGTGTTCGACGCGGACAAGGTGAAGGGCGATTTGCGCGTGCATCGCGCCAAGGGCGGCGAGACGCTGCTGGCGCTGGACGAGAAGACCTATACCGCGGCCCCCGGTCACACGCTGATCTCGGACGAGAACGGCGCCGAAAGCCTGGCCGGGATCATGGGCGGTGAAGAGACGGGCTGCACCGACGAGACGGTGAATGTCTATGTCGAGAGCGCCTATTGGGACCCGGTCCATGTGGCCCACACGGGGCGCGACCTGAAGATCAACTCGGATGCGCGCTACCGTTTCGAGCGCGGCGTGGACCCGGAGTATACCCTGCCGGGGCTGGAGGCCGCGACGCGGATGATCCTCGATCTCTGCGGCGGCGAGCCGTCGGAGGTGTCGGAAGCCGGTGCGGCGCTGAAAACCGCGCGGAGCTATCCGCTGGATACGGCGCGGGTGATCTCGCTGGTTGGGATGGAAATCCCCAAGGCGGAACAGGTGCGCATCCTGACCTCGCTCGGCTTCTCGGCCACGGGCGCGGGCGACGTGCTGGAGGTCTGGGTGCCGTCCTGGCGGCGCGACGTGCAGGGCGAGGCTGATCTTGTAGAAGAAGTGGCGCGGGTGGCGTCGCTGACCAAGCTCGAGCCGAAGCCCCTGCGCCGGGCGAAGGCGGGCGTGCCGAAGGCCGTGCTGACGCCGATGCAGCTGCGCGAGCGCGCAGGGCGGCGGACGGCGGCGGCGCTCGGCTACAACGAATGCGTGACTTACTCCTTCATCGACCGCGCCTCGGCGCAGCTGTTCGGTGGGGGCGGCGATGACGTGATGCTGGAGAACCCGATCTCGTCGGAGATGAGCCACATGCGCCCCGCGCTGCTGCCGGGGCTGCTGCAGGCCGCGGCGCGCAACCAGGCGCGGGGGATGATGGACCTTGCGCTGTTCGAGGTCGGCCACGCCTTCCACGGCGGCGAGCCGGGCGAGCAGCACCTGCAGGTCTCGGGCGTGTTGATCGGCCAGACCGGTCCGCGCGGGCCGCATGGCGACCGCCGCCCGGTCGATGTCTTCGACGTGAAGGCGGATGCCGAGGCGCTGCTGGCCGCCATGGGCGCGCCCGCCAGCGCGCAGATCCTGCGCGGCGCGCCGGAGTGGTGGCATCCCGGCCGGCACGGGATGGTCTGCCTTGGTCCGAAGAAGGTGCTGGGCGTCTTCGGCGAGTTGCACCCCAAGGTGCTGCGCGCGATGGATGTGAAAGGGCCCGCGGTGGCCTTTACGCTCTTCCCGGCGGAGATCCCGATGCCGAAATCCGCGGGCGCAAGCCGCGGCGCGGTGGAGATGTCGGACTTCCAGGCGGTCGAGCGCGATTTTGCCTTCGTCGTCGATGCGGGCGTCGAGGCGGCGGTGCTGGTGAATGCCGCGGCGGGGGCCGACAAGGCGCTGATCGAGGAGGTGCGCGTCTTCGACGAGTTCGTCGGCGGCTCGCTGGGCGAGGGGCGCAAATCCATCGCCTTCTCGGTGCGGATGCAGCCCAAGGACAAGACCCTGACCGACGAGGAGATCGAGGCGGTGGCCGCCAGGATCGTGGCCAAGGTCGAGAAGGCCTCGGGCGGGGTTCTGCGCGGCTGAGGGATTGCGCCCGCTGTCGCGGTCGCCCGTGCAAATGCCTTGGAAGGCATTTGGGCCCGGTGGCGGGTGCTGTGCCCCATCTTCGGGTGGAGGCGCGGGTTTCGGGTGGCGGATGCCTCCGGCGGCCATATTTGTGGGATGAAGATGGGTGGGGATGTGCCCTGCCCCGAGGCCGAGGGAGAAGGCGATGCTGACGGTTTACCTGTCCGGAGAGATACACACCGACTGGCGCGAGGAGATCGAGGCCGGGGCCGCGGGTCTCGACGTGCGGTTCACCGCGCCGGTGACGGATCATGCGGCGAGCGACGATTGCGGCGTGGCGATCCTGGGGGCGGAGCCGGACAAGTTCTGGCACGACCACAAGGGCGCCAAGCTCAACGCGATCCGCACGCGGCACGGGATCGAGACGGCGGATATCGTCGTGGTGCGCTTCGGCGAGAAATACAGGCAGTGGAACGCGGCCTTCGATGCGGGCTATGCCGCGGCGCTTGGCAAGCCCTTGATCGTGGTGTCGATGCCGGATCACCAGCATGCGCTGAAAGAGGTGCATGCCGCGGCGCTGGCCGTCTGCGACCAGCCGGGGCAGGTGGCCCAGATCCTGCGCTACGTGCTCGAGGGCAAGCTGCCCGGCTGACGCGGGCAGGACGGGCAAGGGCCTGCGCCTGTGACGGCGATGGCAACCGCGCATCAAAAAGATGCGTCCTGGCAGGTGCTGCCGCTTGAACGCGGCCCGCGCTTGCGCATCCTGCACATGCGGCCGCGGCGCTGGCGTTCAAGCCATGGGCGGCGGGCCGACAGTCAAACAGGGTGGACGACCACATGATCAACGAGTTCAAGGATTTCATCGCGCGGGGCAATGTCGTGGACATGGCCGTGGGCATCATCATCGGGGCGGCTTTCACCGCCATCGTGTCCTCCATGGTGGGCGACCTGATCAACCCGATCATCGCGCTTGTGACGGGGGGCATCGACTTTTCCGGCTGGTTCTACGCGCTGGATGGCGAGAGCTATCCGTCGCTCACCGCCGCGCAGGAGGCGGGTGCGCCGGTCTTCGCCATCGGCAGTTTCGTGATGGCGGTGATCAACTTCCTGATCATCGCGGTCGTCGTCTTCATGCTGGTCAAGATGGTCAACCGCATCAAGGAAGCCGCCGAGAAGAAGGCGGAGGAGCCCGCCGCCGAGGAGGGCCCGGCTGCGCCGACCGAGCTGGAGATCCTGATCGAGATCCGGGACGCGCTGAAGAAGGGCTGAGCCTATCCGGCTCGGACGGACGAGAGGCCCGCGCCCGACGGTGGCGCGGGCCTTTGCCTTGGGCGGGGCCGGTCAGCCCGCGGCCTGTGCCGTGGGCCTGCGCCGCAGATACCAGTACCAGACTCGGTAGCCCTCCAGCAGGGCGAGCGGCAGGAAGTGGGTGATCGCGGCCTCTGGGTGCTCCCAGTCATGGAGCGCCGCCCAGTGCAGCAGGGTGAACACCGCCGCGGCATAGGTCATGCGCTGCAGGGTCTTCCAGTGCCGGCCCATCAGGCGCTGCGCCCAGTCCGCCGAGGTCAGCGCCAGCGGCACGAAGATCGCGAAGGCGATCCACCCGGTCCAGATGTAGGTGCGGTCCAGCTCTCCCAGAATGCCGCCGAGGCTGCCGGTGTCGACCATGTAAAAGAGCGTGTGCAGCGCCGCGTAGCCGAAGCTTGCTACGCCAAGGTAACGGCGGTTCTTCTTCAGCCATTGCGGCCCGCGCCAGCCGCGGAACAGCAGCGCCAGCGGCGTGGCCATCAGGGTCACGATCAGGAGCCGCGCGGACATTTCCCCGCTCGGGTGAAGCAGCTCGTGAACGATCCGCTCATCGGTCGAGGTCAGGGCCTGGATGCTCCAGGCAATCGCCGGAAGGGCGAGGATGGCCCAGAGGCCATAGGGGGAAAGGCGGGCGAACAGGGGGGGCTCCTTCGGGACCGAACCCCCGTTGCACGTCGCCCGCCCGACGTTCCGTCGCTACGCGGCGAGGATCGCCGAAGGGGCGGTCACGTCGATCCCCAGCGCGCTGCCGACGGCGTGGTTGGTCAACTGCCCCTCGTGGGTGTTCAGCCCCGCCAGAAGGTGCGGATCGTCGAGGCAGGCCTGCCGCCAGCCCTTGTCGGCCAGCGCCACCATGAAGGGCATCGTCGCGTTGCCGAGCGCGATGGTGGAACTGCGGGCGACGGCACCCGGCATGTTGGCGACGCAGTAATGCACCACGCCGTCAACCTCGTAGATCGGGTCTTCGTGGGTGGTGGCGCGCGATGTTTCGAAACAGCCGCCCTGGTCGATGGCGACATCCACGATCACTGCGCCGCGCTTCATGGTCGTAAGCTGCGCGCGGCTGACCAGCTTGGGTGCGGCGGCGCCGGGGATCAGCACCGCGCCGATCACCATGTCGGCGGTGGTGATCAGCTCGGCGGTGCTGTCGGCGCTGGCGTAGCGGGTTCTGAAG
>JAOARA010000395.1 GCA_025211115.1 Roseicyclus sp.
AGTCGCGCAGGCGCTGACCGTTGCCGGGGCCGAAATTGATCGTGGTCACCGCGTGGCTGCGCTTGGCGCGGTCGGCGATGTTGGGGCGCACCGGCCCGGCCTGCCCCCAGACCTCGACCGCGGCCCAGATCGCGCGGGCAAGCGTCGCGTGGCGGGCCCAGACATTCTCGAGCCCCTCCTCGGCGATCATGTCGAGCGCGGTGCGCAGCCCATAGAGGTGATGCGTCGGCGCGGTGCCGTTGAAATACCTGTAGTATTCATCGGGCGTGACGCGCGGCCGCCAATCCCAGTAGGGCGTGACAAGGTCCGCCGTCTCGCGCGCGCGGTCGGCCTTGTCGTTGAAGAAGACGAAGCCCATGCCGGGGGGCGTCATCAGCCCCTTCTGGCTGCCGGTGACCATCACATCCACGCCCCAGTCGTCCATGTGGAACGCGTCGCAGGCGAGGCAGGCGATGTTGTCGGAGAACAGAAGCGCGGGGTGCCCCGCGGCGTCCAGCGTCTCGCGCAGCGCGCGGATGTCGTTGCGCACGCTGGTCGAGGTGTCGACCTGCACGGCCAGAACCGCCTTGATGCGGTGGTCGGTGTCGGCCTCCAGCGCCTCGGCGACGCGGGCCATGTCGATGTCGGAGCGCGGTCCGAAGTCGATGATCCGGCAGTCCACGCCCATCGCTGCGGCCATCTCGCCCCAGCCGAGGCAGAAGCGCCCGGTGCCGAGGATCAGGATGGTGTCGCCGCGCGACAGCGTGTTGACCAGCGCCGCCTCCCACGCGCCATGACCGTTGGCGATATACATCGCCACGTTATGCGCGGTGCGCGCGATGGCCTTGAGGTCGGGGACGAGGCTTGCCGTCAGCTCCACCAGTTCGCCGGTGTAGATGTTCGGCGCGGGGCGATGCATGGCCTGAAGCACGCGGTCGGGCATGACCGAGGGACCGGGAATGGCGAGGTAATGGCGGCCGTTGGCAAGGCTCATGTCGGGGGTTCCTTCGTCGCGGACGGCAAAGGGGTAAGCGTGCGGCGCGGCGGGGTCAATCGGCGGGCATGGCTTGGCGCGAGCGCGCGCGTTGATTAGCTGTGAGATGACGGATCAACGGAGGTGATGATGCCGGGCGAACGCACGGATGACAGGATGGTGCTGCGGATCGGCGGGGCCGACCGCGAGGGGTTCCTGCAGGGGCTGGTGACGCGCGATCTGGCCCCGCCGGGGGGCGGGCTGGTCTATTCCGCGCTGCTGACGCCGCAGGGGAAATACCTGTTCGATTTCTTCCTGCTGAACCGGGGCGAGGACATCCTGCTGGACGTGAAGGCCGACGCCGCGCCGCGGTTGGCGCAACGCCTGATGATGTACAAGCTGCGCGCCGACGTGACGATCGAGGACAGCGGCCTGCCGGTCGTCCGCGGCCTTGGCGCGCCGCCCGAGGGCGGCTTTGCCGATCCGCGCGATGCCTCGCTCGGCTGGCGCGGCTACGGGCTGGAGGGCGGCGCGCCCGCGATCGACTGGGACGCGCTCCGCGTCGCGGCCTGCGTGCCCGAGACGGGGGTGGAACTGATCCCGGAGGAGACGTTCATCCTCGAAGCGGGCTTCGACCGCTTGTCGGGCGTGGACCACCGCAAGGGCTGCTACGTGGGCCAGGAAGTGACCGCGCGGATGAAGCACAAGACCGAGCTGCGCAAGGGTCTGGCCGTGGTCGATGTGAGCGGCACAGCCCCCGTCGGCACGCCGATCATGGCGGGCGAAAAGCCCGCCGGCACGCTTTACACACAGGCCCAAGGCCGCGGCATCGCCTATCTGCGCTTCGACCGGGCCGAGGGGGAGATGACGGCCGAAGGTGCGAAAGTCACATGGAACAGGCCCTAGGCCTGTGGATTACCCTGTGAGGTGATCGGATTTTTGCGCGGTGTCGTTTTCCTGCAGGAAAACGTTGGCGGAAAACTGCAGTTTTCCGAGACGCAAACCTGCAGGTTTGCGCATCGCCTCAGATCAGCAGGCCCGCGGCCCCTTCGTGCCGCAGGAGCCAGACCTTCGCCTCGATCCCGCCCGGCGCGCTGAACCCGCCAAGGCCCTTGGCCCCCAGAACCCGGTGGCAGGGAATGAGGATCGGCAGCGGGTTCGCGCCGCAGGCCTGCCCGATGGCCTGCGCGGGGGCACCAAGGGCGCGTGACAGCTCGCCGTAGCTTCGCGTCTCGCCGAAGGGGATGGTGGCCAGCGCCGACAGGACCGAAGCCGAAAGGCCGGACCGGCCATGATCGAGGGGCAGGTCGAACACCTGCCGATGCCCCTCGAAATAGGTGCGCAGCTGGTCCAACGCCTCGGTCAGCAGCGGATCATCCGTCCGGCGCGGGGCCTCTCCCCAGCCGCTTGCCGTGATCGCATCACCCTGCGCTTCGATCCAGACCGGGCCAAGCGGGGTGCCCAGCGCCGCGCGCCTCATGGCGGCAGGCCAAGGCGGATCGGCCCGCGGGCCGTGACGGGGTCCACCGCCACGCCCTTTTGCGTCGCCCTCAGCGGCAGCCCTGCCGCCACGCGCCGCACCTCCGCCATGAGGGGGCGCCAGTCCTCGGCCAGCGCGCGGGCGGCCTCGGACGGGCAGAAGCTGCGTCCGACCCCGCGCCGATGCGCGAGGTCCATCAGCACCGTGGCGATGCGCGCGTCGTCGGGCGTCACTCGGCCGCCTGCACCTTGTCCTGCGTCTTCGTCTCGAAATCCGCGGCGTCGTGCCGTTCCCACAGCTGCGTCTCGGGCGCACCATAGGTGCGGTTCACCATCGCGCCGCGCTGCACCGCGGGGCGGGCGTAGAACCGGTCGGCCCAGGCCACCACGTTCTCGTATTCATGCACCGACAGGAACTCGCCCGCGTCATAGGCCTCGCCCTTCACGAGGCGGCCATACCAGGGGCAGATGGCGATATCGGCGATGGTCAGCCCGTCGCCCACCATCCACTCGCGCCCCTCGAGATGCCGGTTCAGCACGTCGAGCTGGCGCTTGGTCTCCATGGCGAAGCGGTTGATCGGGTATTCCATCGGATAGGGCGCATAGGCGTAGAAATGCCCGAACCCGCCGCCGAGATAGGGCGCGCTGCCCATCTGCCACATCAGCCAGGACAGAAGCTCGGGCCGATCCTCGGGCCGGCCGAGGAAGGCCCCGAATGTCTCGGCGAGATGCATCAGGATCGCGCCGGATTCGAAGACGCGCACGGGCTCGGGGCCGCTGTGGTCCATCAGCGCGGGGATCTTGGAATTGGGGTTCACCCCGACGAAGCCCGAGCCGAACTGGTCGCCATCGCCGATGCGGATCAGCCAGGCGTCGTATTCGGCCGCGTGGCCCGCGGCGAGCAGCTCTTCGAACATCACCGTGACCTTCACGCCATTGGGCGTGGCCAGCGAGTAAAGCTGGAAGGGATGCTTGCCCACCGGCAGCTCTTTCTCGTGGGTCGCGCCCGCGATGGGACGGTTCAGGCTGGCCCATTTGCCGCCGTTCTCCGCGTCCCAGGTCCAGATCTTCGGGGGGGTGTAGCTCTCGGTCATCGCGTTGCGGTCCCTGTTCTTTGTCGTGGCACATCTGTCGGAGACATAGGTCCGCCGCGGCGATTCCCCAACATGCGCCCTTGCACAGCCGCCCTGCACGGGCCAGCCTGCGCCGACAGGGCGGGGGACAGCATGCAGCACCATGACCGGATCATCCTTGCCGCCGAGGCCGCGGGCGAGGTTCTCGTCTGTGACGAGGGGCTCAGTTTCTGGGGCGGGGTCGACCCCGACACGGGTCGGGTGATCGACGCGCATCACCCCGCGCATGGGCAGGGCCTTGCGGGTCGCGTGGTGCTGATGCCCACCAGCCGCGGCTCCTGTTCGGGGAGCGGGGTGCTGTTGCAGCTGGCCCTCTCGGGCCATGCCCCCGCCGCGCTGGTGTTCCGCGAGGCCGAGGAGATCCTGACGCTTGGCGCGCTGATCGCGGCGCGGATGTTCGACCGGCCGCTCGCGGTGCTGCATCTTTCGCCGGAGAGCTACGCGGCCCTCGCCAAGGAACGGCGGGCGGAGATCGCTGGCGACCGGCTGCGCGCGGGTGCGCTCGACATCGCCCTGTCGTCGGTCACGCCCGGCGATCTGAGCCTGGATGCGGGCGACCGCGCGCGGCTTTCCGGGGCCTCGGGCCGCGCCGCGCAACTGGCGCAGGAGGTGCTGGGCACCATGGCCGCCGTGCAGGGGGCCGCGCGGCTGATCGACGTGCGCCGCGGGCATATCGACGGCTGCATCCTTGCCCATGACGCCAACCTGATCTTTGCCGAGGCGATGACCGAGATGGGCGCGCAGGTCGCGATCCCCACCACGATCAACGCCATCTCGGTCGACCGGCAGGGCTGGCAGGGCCGCGGCGTGCCGCCCGTCTTCGGGAGCAGGGCCAGCCGCCTGGCCGATGCCTATGTCCGCATGGGGGCCGTGCCGAGTTTCACCTGCGCGCCCTACCAGGGTGTGTCGGTGCCCGACCGGGACGAGGTGATCGGCTGGTCGGAGTCGAACGCCGTGATCTACGCCAATTCGGTGCTGGGCGCGCGGACGGCGAAGCATCCCGATTACCTGGACCTCTTCATCGCCATGACGGGGCGGGCACCTGAGACCGGCGTCTATCTCGACGCCAACCGCGTGGCCGAGGTGGTGATCGACGTGGACGCGCCCGAAGGGGCGGATGATGCGCTCTGGCCGCTTCTGGGCTGGCTGGCGGGGCTGCGCGCGCCCGACCGGGTGCCGCTGTTGCGGGGGTTGGCGGCCTTGTTGCCCACGCCCGACGACCTGCGCGCGCTTTGCGCGGCGTTCGGGACGACCTCGGCCTCGGCGCTGTTGCATGTGGAGGGGGTGACGCCCGAGGGAGACCTGCCGCCGACTGCGGGCGCGCCGACGCTCCGCATCACGCGAGACGACATCGCGCGCGCCTGGGCCGAGTTCAACCGGGGCCCCGAGGCGGTGGAGCTTGTCGCCATCGGCAGCCCCCATGCCTCGCTGTCCGAGCTGCGCGCCTTCGACGCCGCGCTGGCGGGGCGGTCCTGCGCGCCCGCTGTGTCGGCCATTCTCACGGTCGGGCGCGACGTGCTGGAGGGGGCGCGGGCCGAGGGGCTGCTGGATCGGCTGGATGCCGCGGGGGCGCAGGTCATCCCTGACCTGTGCTGGTGCTCGATCACCGAGCCGGTGTTTCCGCCCGCGGCGCGGACCCTGATGACCAATTCCGGGAAATACGCCCATTACGCCCCCGGCCTGAGCGCGCGGGCGGTGCGGTTCGGAAGTATCGCCGCCTGCGCGCAAGCGGCGGTGACGGGCCGCGCAGAGACCGCGCCGCCCGCCTGGTTGGCTTAACCCAGCGCCTCGTCGCAGCGCCCGCAGACGCCTGCGTGCGCGTGGCTGCCCACGTCGGGCAGGATCTTCCAGCAGCGTTGGCACTTCTCGCCATCGGCCTTGTGGAAGACCACGCCGATGCCCGGATCGTCGAGGCGGAAGGCATCGTCCTGCGGCTCGCCCTCCATCACCGAGAGCGCCGAGGTGATGCAGAGGTCGTCCATGCCGACGCCCCGGATCGTGGCCGCCAGCGACGGGTCGGCGATCTGCACCAGCGGGGCCGCCTCGAGCGAGGCGCCGATCACCTTGTCGCGGCGCTGGACCTCCAACGCGGCCGTCACCACGCGGCGGACGCGGCGGATGTCGGCCCATTTCGAAGCGAGTGCTTCGTCGCGCCAGCTGGCGGGCGTTTCGGGGAAGTCCTGCAGATGCACGCTCGACACCTCGCCCGGATGCCGTTCGAGCCAGACCTCTTCCATGGTGAAGACCAGGACCGGCGCAAGCCACGTCGTCAGCCGGTCAAAGAGCATCTCCAGCACGGTCCGCGCGGCGCGGCGGCGGGGGGTGTCGCCGTCGCAATAGAGCGCATCCTTGCGGATGTCGAAGTAGAAGGCCGACAGGTCCGTGGTGGCAAAGTTGAAAAGCGCCTGGAACACCCCCTGGAAGTCGTAGGCGGCGTAGCCCTTGCGCACCACCTCGTCCAGTTCCGACAACCGGTGGAGCACCCAGCGTTCCAGCTCGGGCATGTCGGCCGGATCGACCCGGTCGGCCGCCGTCACATCGGCCAGCGAGCCGAGCATGAAGCGCATCGTGTTGCGCAGGCGGCGGTAGCTGTCGGCCACGCCCTTCAGGATCTCGGGCCCGATCCGCAGGTCGACGGTGTAATCCGCCTGCGCCACCCAAAGGCGCAGGATATCCGCGCCGTATTGGTCGATGACCTCTTGCGGGGCGACGGTGTTGCCGATGGACTTGGACATCTTCATGCCCTTCTCGTCCAGCGTGAAGCCGTGGGTCAGAACCCCGCGATAGGGCGCGCGCCCGATGGTGCCGCAGGCCTGCAGCATCGAGGAATGGAACCATCCGCGGTGCTGGTCGGTGCCCTCGAGATAGAGGTCGGCGATGCCGTCCTCGGACCCGTCCTCGCGGTCGCGCAGGACGAAGGCGTGGGTCGAGCCAGAGTCGAACCACACGTCGAGGATGTCGAAGACCTGTTCCCATGCCTCGGGGTCGTACTCGTTCCCGAGGAAGCGGGCCTTCGCGCCGGGCTTGTACCATGCATCCGCGCCCTCGGCCTCGAAGGCCTCGAGGATGCGGGCGTTGACGGCGGGGTCGCGCAGCAGGAAATCGGGGTCGGTCGGTGCCGCGCCCTTTTTCACGAAGCAGGTGAGCGGCACGCCCCATGCGCGTTGACGCGAGAGCACCCAGTCGGGCCGCGCCTCGATCATGCTGTAAAGCCGGTTGCGCCCGGTCTTGGGCGTCCATTCGACCAGCTGGTCGATGGAGGTCAGGGCGCGGCTGCGGATCGTCTCGCCGTATTGGTCCATCCCGTCGCCCAGCGGCTTGTCGATGGCGGCGAACCACTGCGGGCGGTTGAGGCGGATGACGGGGGCCTTGGAGCGCCAGCTGTGCGCGTCGGAGATCGTGATACGGCGGCGCGCGAGCAGCTTGCCGGTCTCGACCAGCTTGTCGATGACGACCTTGTTGGCGTTGCCGGGCTTGCCGTTCTCCTTGATGATCCGCTCGCCGCCGAAGAAGGGCAGATCGGCGCGATAGCTGGAATCGTCGAGGATGTTGTAGGTCATCTCGAGCCCGTGCTTGCGCCCGATCTCGAAGTCGTCGTCGCCATGGCTGGGGGCGGTGTGGACAAAGCCCGTGCCCGCGTCGTCGGTGACGTGATCGCCCGCGAAGAGCGGCACATCGTAGTCCCATTCGCCCTGCGTCCCCTCGGCCCCGCGCAGCGGGTGGGCGCAGGTGAGCGCGGCCAGTTCCTCGGCGGTCACGTCGCGCAACCGGCGATACATCGACGGCTCCAGCCGCATCGCGCCAAGCGCCTCTTCGGCCAGCTTGTCGGCCAGAAGGTAGCGGTCACCGATCCGCGCCCAGCATTCCTCGGGGCGGCCGGTGATCTCGTAGATGCCGTAGGAGATATCCGGCCCGAAGCAGATCGCCCGGTTCTGGGGCAGGGTCCAGGGGGTGGTGGTCCAGATGATGACGTCATGGTCCTTCAACGGTCCATCGGACGTGACCCTGAACGGCACCCAGACCGCATCCGTCTGGCGGTCGTGATACTCCACCTCCGCCTCGGCCAGCGCGGTCTTTTCCACCGGCGACCACATCACGGGCTTGGAC
>JAOARA010000396.1 GCA_025211115.1 Roseicyclus sp.
AGGCGGGGGACCACCTGCGGCGGATGCTCGACGAGACGGCGCAGACGCGCGCCGACGTGGACCCGACCCCATCCGAAGGGCTTGCCGAGCGGCTGCGCGCGCTCATCGCGCGGCTGGGCGACGGCGAGGAAGATGGGGCGGACGACACCGAGGAGCCCACGGCCGACCCCGAGGCTGCGGAGCCTGAACGTGAGGCCGAGGCCGAACCCGAGCCGGAGCCGGAGCCGGAAAGCGCGCCCGATGCCGAACCTCACGTGGTCGCCGAGGACGACGCCGACCCCGAACCGGCGGCCCAGCCGGATGAGGGAGCGGACGGGGAAGAGGACGAGGGTGCGGACGAGGAACCGGCCCAGACGGGCCGCCTGAAGCTCGACCCGCAATTCGAGGCGATCTTCCTCGACATGGTCGACAGCACCCTTGCCGATCTCGACGCCCTGCGCGGCGGCGATGCCGGGCAGATGGACCAGGCGCGCATCAAGGCCGACGGGCTGTCCTATGCCGCGGGGCAACTGGGGCTGACGGTCTGGACCGCGACACTCGCGCCCGCCGCGGCCGATGGGTTCGACGCCTCGGCGCTCGACATGATGATCGAGCGGCTCAAAGGGCTGCGCCAGGTGCAGTTCGGCGGCGGCGAAGACGCCGGTTTCGCCGAGGATGACGATCCTTTCGCCGCGTTCGAGCGTGACGCGGAGGACACCGGCGATGCCGAGCCCGAAGCGGTCGCGCCGGACGCCGTGCCCGAGGACGTGCCCGCGTCCCCCCTGCCGCCACGGCTGCGACGCCCGCGGCCGCGCCCGCCACCGCATCCGAGACCGACCGGGCCATCGAGGCCCTCGGTCCCCTGCTGCGGCGTGTCGCGGACCTCGGCCTTGCGATCGAGGGACAGGGCAAGATCGACCGCGCCGCGCTGCGTGCGCTGGCCGGCGATATCGAGAAGACGGCGGCGGCGCTTGGCTACGTCCGCGTGGCCCAGGCGGGCCTGGGCTTTGCCGATATCGCCTCGGCCTCGGAATACCGCATGGCGCAGATCCGGTTCTACGAGGAGCTGGTCGCCGTCGAGCGCAGCCTGCCCGCCGAGACGCTGGACCGGCTCGGCCTGCGGCCCAGCGCGCTTCTGGCCAGCTGGGCGGCCGACAACGCCTTCGAGATCCTCCAGCGCCTGCGCGACGGGCTCGAGAACGACACCCGCGGGCGCGGCGCGTCCTGGTTCCCGGATTTCGAGCTGCTGATGCGGCAGGCCTTCCATGCCTGCAACCATTTCCAGGTCGACACCGCCGGTCAGCTCACCATGTCGCTCGTGGACCTGTTCTCGCGGGTGCGGCTGGAGGGCAAGGCGCCCGACGTCATCCTGATCCAGATCGCGCTCGGCTTCATCGACACGATGGAACTGGTCTTCGACACGCTCAACCAGGGCGATATCCCCGACATCGCGCGAATCGAGCAACTGTTCGAGGAGGCGGCGACCGTCAGCTTCCTTGCCAGCGGCGTGGTGACCGCGCGGGTGATCGAGGAACGGCTGGGGCTTGGCCCCGAGTTCCACCGCGTGCTGTCGCCCGAAAGCGTGCGCGCCGCCCAATCGGCGATCGAGGCGGGGCTGAAGTTCTTCGTCATCCGCGCCGACCTCAACAACGACGACAAGATGGCCGAGGCCTTCCTGCACTGGTTGTCCGCCGGCAAGATCCGCATGATCACCAACGTGACCGTCTTCCAGGGCGACATCACGCTGTTCGATTTCCTCGTGGCCGCCCCCCTGGCCGAGGATACGGTCGTCGAGGCGATGGTGGGCATGGACCCCGCCGGGCGCAACCTGCAGCTTCTGCAGACGCTCGAGGCCAAGCCGGAGGACGGGCAGATGCCCGGAGTGGCAGGCGATGCCACCGGGCAGCCGTCCGACGCGTTGCCCATGGGGCTCGACACCATGCGCTTCATCGAGACCATCGGCGAGATGTCGGCGGGCCAGTCGATGATCGGCACCATGCTGGACGAGCTGGCCGCGGTCGACCTGGTGCGCGACCTCGATTTCGCGGTGCGCCAGGCCGGGATGCCCCGGCCCGATCCGCGGCTCATGGGGCTGTTGCGCGATCATTTCGAGGCGCACCAGGCGCGCCTGCGGCAGATCGGCGAGGCGCAGAGCCAGCTGAACAACCAGCTTGCCGAGTTGCAGGAACAAAGCGTCGCACTGCGGTCGCGGCCGGCCGACGTGCTGCTCAAACCGCTGCAGACCTTCTTCTCGACCCAGACCCGCGCCGCGGGGCTGAACGCGCGCCTGTCGGTCGCGGGCGGCGACGTGATGATCGACCAGAGCATGATCGACCAGCTGCGCGGTATCCTGCGCCAGCTGTTGACGCTGCGCCTCGGCGCGGACCCGGCACCGCGCAAGATCCATGTCTCGGTGTCGCGGCAGGAGGATCACATCCGCTTCGAGCTGTCGGACGACGGCGGCGCCGAGGCGGGCGAGCTGGAGATCGCGGCCATCGCGCGCGACCTCAAGGCGGACCGTGCCACGCTGCGCCGGGTGGTCCGGCCCGAGGGCGGGCTGCGGCTGCACCTGAGCATGCCGCTGCACATGATCGCGCTCGAGGGCATGGTCGTGCGCGTCGGGGCGATCCATTACGTCCTGCCGATCGAGGCGATCCAGCGCATCCCCCAGGGCAGCGCGCAGATGTGCATCTCGGCCGCCCGCGGGCGGCGCATGGTGCGCCTGGGCGAGGACGAGCTGGTCCCGATCCGCCCGCTGGCGCGCAGCGCCGACAGCGCCGGTGGCGGGCAAGCGGCCGGTCATGGCACGGGCGAGGGGCAGGAGGGGCTCTACGTCATCGTCCATTCGGACGAGGACACAAGGCTTGCGATCCCGGTGGACGAGCTGCTGGGGCAGCAACTGGTGCTCCTGCGCCCGTTGCAGGGCGTTCTGGGCCACCTGCGCGACGTCTCGGGCGTGGCGATCCTGTCGGGCGGCGACGTCGGCGTGGTCGTCTCGGTCAGCCGTCTCGCCGAGGCGGCCTGAGCAGGGAAAACGCTAACAGTCCGGGGCGTTTGGACGTTCTTTCTCCTAGCAAGACGCCCGAACGACCCCGGAGCGCCCCCGTGCAAGAGGTTCCCCCATGACGATGTCCTACGCCCGTTCCCGCTACCGCCAGGCCGACGCGGTCGGCCAGCCCCGGATCGAGGACCCCCACGCCGTCATCGCGGTCACGCTGACCGAGCTGGAGCGCGCGCTGGCCGTTCTCGTGGCGGCCCAGCAGGCCGGGCGCAGCATGCCCGGCGAGCCCTGCACGCGGGCGCTGACGGCGCTCTACATCCTGCAAAGCAGCCTCGATTTCGAAAAGGGCGAGGATATCGCGCTGGGGCTGTTCGAGCTTTACGAATACGCGCGCCTGCAGGTGCTGGCCGCGATGCGCAACGCGGCCGAGGCCAAGGGGCTGGCGGCCGCGCATGGCGCGATGGGCGACATCCTCTCGGCCTGGCGCGAGATCGCGCCCGCGGCCAAGGCAGGCGGTGCATGAGCGCCGATTGCGCCATCATCCGCATGACCCGCGTGGCCCGCTCGACCGAGCTGCGCCGCATCTGCGCCCAGCTCGACCTTGCGGTGACGCAGGGCGACATGGCGCGCGTCGGCGCGCTCGAACACGCGGTGCGCAACGCGGTCATGGCGATGGTGGGCGACGGGGCCCCCTCGGGGCCGGAAGCGGCCGAAGAGCTGTCGGCCCTCGAGGCCGCACTGGGTGTTTTGCACGGGGCCGTCAGCCGCCTGCAGGAGGTGCAGCGCCGGGAGATGCGGAAGAATGGGGCGCGCAAGCTCTACCTTGCCCAGGCGGGGCAGAGGGCGCAGCCATGACACGCCGTCCCGATTGCAGCACCTGCGCCCGGCTGCGGGGCTTCTTCAGCGTCGCCTTGCCGCTGATCGCCCTGATCTACCTGCAACCCGAGACCGCCCTGCGCATCGCCGGGCGGTTGCCGGATGCGACGGTGATCGGCTGGGGGATCGCGCTCGGCGTGCCGCTGGCCTTCGGGCTGCGCTACGCCGCATGGCGCAGGGCAGGGCGCCGATAGGCCCGGTTCACGCGGGTCTCGCGGTCAGGGCGGTCTCGGGGTCAGGGGCGTGCGCGCATCCGCTCGGGCGGCAAGGGCCGCGTCATGCCCATCACGCGGGGCATCGTGCCCAGGAAGGCCGCAAGCGGCATCCGGCGGCGGCGCTCGGGCTCACCGTCCGGGTCGCAATAGACGATCTCGATCTCGACCGGGTCCTGGCCGCCATGGTGGCTTGACGCGGTGGTGAAGTCGGTGGGCAGTAGGGTCATCTGGGCCTCCGTCTGGATGCTCCGGGTGCTGCAAGAACCGTGCCGGGCGGGGCATGCCCCGGCTCAGCGCGAGGCGTAACTGACGATGAAGACCTCGCGGATCGGCCTGCCATGGCCCAGCGCCTCGAAATGGTCGTTCAACAGGGTGCGGGCGGCGCCGGGAAGCGCCTCGCGCAGGTGGAATTTGCCGGGGTCCGCGATCTCGATGGTGGCGGCCAGGTCGAGGATCATCTGCGCCAGCCGTGCCTGCATCGGCGCGAAGTCGTCGCGCAGCACGGCGCGGACCTCTTCTTCCTGCGCGTCTTCGGCCGACACGCCCATCTCGACCCGGAGGCGTCCGTTGATGTCCTCTTGCGCCACGATGATCGGGTCGCGCATGGCGACATAGCGCGGCGGGGCGGGCGGGGCAGGCGGCTCGGCCGCGTCCTCGGGCGGCAGGCTGCTGGCGGCTTCACGCGTTGCAAGCACATCCGTGGGCAGCTGCATCACCATCGCGCCCGCACCGAGAAACCCCAGCGACAGGGCGAGGGCAAGGGCGGCCGGGGGCAGCAGGGACACGAAGGATACCGTCATGGCGAAAGTTTCGCACAGCGCGCAGGGGCCGACACGCGTGCCGAAGTTACCGCGCGGTATCTTTGGAGATCGCGCTAAAGCGGCGCGCGCGGGTGCCGTTGTCCCTCGTGACCCGGCGCGGCTCGCGCCTGACCAATAGGCGGTGTTGCATGCCCGATCCGCTCAGACCCTCCCCCCTGTCACCTGCGTTGCGCCGGTTGGCCGCGCGTGCCGGTGCCGCGCTGGTGCCCGGAGCGCGCCGCGATGCGCGCGCCGAAAGCGCGGCCGATCACGTCGTGATCGAGGGCACTGCCGAACCGGTCGGGCCCAGCGTGTCGGGGGCCGGGATCACCGGGGCTGCCGCCTATCGTGCGGCGGCGGGGCGCAGGGACCGGGCGGAGGACGCGGTG
>JAOARA010000397.1 GCA_025211115.1 Roseicyclus sp.
AAGGCCGACATGGCCGTCTTCTTCAACGCGCCGCATGGGCGCTTCTTCGTCGGCGAAAGCGGGACGGAGCTTTTGTTCCGCCTGATCCGCACCGCCATCGTCGGCACCGAACCGGGCCGCGTCCTCGGCTCGCCCCTCGCACACCCCGCCACCCGGTCCGCCGCGAAACACTGGGCCGAGGTGACGGGCAAGCCCCATGTCCTCGTCGCCCATGACGACGCCACCGGCTGCGTCGGCCCCGAGGCCTATATCCCCGAGATCACGCCTGACACCCGCGTCGCCACCATCCTGCACACCTCGCCCGTCACCGGCATGGGCGTGGACGTGGCCGCCATCGCCGCCGCGATCCGGCGTGTGTCCCCTGACTGCATCATCATCGTCGACGGCATCCAGCACGCGGCCCACGGGCGGCTCGACATCGAAAGCTACAACATCGACGGCTACGTCGTCTCGCCCTACAAGGTCTTCTCGCGCCACGGCTATGGCGTGGCCTGGGTCTCGGACCGGCTGCACGCGATCAAGCACGAGCACCTGATCGACGCCCCCGGCAACCCGTGGGAGTTCGGCACCCGCGACACCGGGGCCTATGTCACCTTCTCCGACGTGGTCGATTACTTCGACTGGCTGGGCGGGCAGGTCTCGGACGCCAGCGACCGCCGCGCGCGGATCGTCGCCGCAGGCGAGGCGATCCACGCCCACGAGGCGCGGCTGACCGACGCCATGATCCACGGCACCGGCAACCTGAAAGGGCTGGCCGAGATCGAGGGGATCACCATCATCGGCGGTGTGGACAACCCGCGCCGCGAGGGGCTGGTGTCGATCACCGTCGCCGGCATGGACGCGCCAGACGTGGTGACCAAACTGCGCGAGCGCGGCATCCGCACCCATACGCGCAAGGCCGACCATTACTCGGGCAACATCCTGACGCCGCTCGGCATGGATGCCGCGATCCGCGTCTCGATGTGCCATTACAACACCGAAGCCGAAGTCGCGCAGTTCCTGCAAGCCATCCGCGAGATCGCCGAAGGGGCCGAGGCCGCCTAACCCGCCGCCTCTTTGAGAGACGCAACAAGGGCCGGGGGGAGTTCCATCCCCTCGGCCCTTGCTTTGTGCAACGCCACCAGCGCCCGCACCCCCGGCAAGCGCGGCGCGGGGCCGTCCCCAACGGCAGGTGTCCCGCCCAGGATCGCCGCCGCCCGGTCGATCCGCTCGGTCAGCGCCGCCAGCCCGCCCAGCTGGCCCACGTCGATCAACAGGACCATCTGCCCCAGGTCGGGCCGCGCGCCCGCGTGTTTGTGCGTGTCCGGCACATCCGACAGGATCGCCGCCCCCGCCAGCCCCGCCGCCATCAGGTCGAGCATCACGGCCAGCGAAGCGCCCTTCGCGCCGCCGATCGCCTGCATCAGCCCCGCCATCGCCGCCTTTGCGTCCGTCGTCGGTCGCCCCTCGGCATCCGTCGCCCAGTCGGGCGGGATCGCCCTGCCCTCCTGCGCGGCCTTGCGCACCTTCGAGCGCGCCGCGACCGACAGCGCCATGTCGAGCATCGCGTGCCGTCCATCGCCATGGGGCAACCCGATCCCCGCCGGCGCATTGCCCACGCGCGCGGCACGCCCGCCCGGCGGCGCCAACATCGGCGCGCTGTTCGAGCTGGCAAAACAGGCAAAGCCCGCCTCCGCCGCAACCCAGAGCACCGGCGCAAGCGCCCCCAGATGCGTCGCGCGCCGCACCCAGACGCCCGCCATCCCCGCCGCCTTCGCCGCCGCCATCCCCTCGGCCAGCGCCATCTGCGCCACAGCGGGGCCGATAGCGTCGCGCGCATCGACCAGCCGCAACGCGGGCGCGGGCGCGCTCACCTCGGGCCGCGCGCCCGCGTCGATGCCGCCCGCCGCGATGCGCTCGAGGATCGGGGCCACCCGCGACAGCCCATGCGGCGAGATGCCCATCATCTCGGCCAATGTCAGGTGCAGTGCAGCGGCTTCGGCCATGTCCTCGGCCACGCCCGCACGGCAAAAGGCGCGAGCGACCAGCGCCCGCGCCTCTGCCTCGGTCAGGACGGGCACCGGCCTATCCCCCCGCCTTTTCCGCCTTGCCGGCCGAGGCCCCGATCCGCCCCAAGAGCGGCAGGATCAGCACCAGCACGATGGTCACCCCGATGATCCAGAGCGACGCGGGCCGGTCGAGGAAGATGCCGAACGACCCGCGCGAGATCGTCAGCGTCTGGCGCAGCGCCTCCTCGGCCAGCGGCCCCAGCACCAGCGCCAGCACCAGCGCCGCCGGCGAGAAGCCGTAAAGCCGCATGAAGAAGCCCACGATGCCCGCGGCGAACATCAGGTAGGTCTCGACGAAGCTCGCGTTCACGCTGAAGGTGCCGAGCGTGCAGATCACCACGACCGCAGGGCCAAGGATGCGGTAGGGCACCTTGATCATCTGCACGAAGAGCGGGATCGCGAAGATCGAGATCGCCAGCAGAACCATGTTCCCGAGATACATCGAGGCGATGAGGCCCCAGGCCAGTTCCGGGTTCTGCTCCATGAACAAGGGGCCGGGCCGCAGACCCCAGAGCATGAAGGCCGCCAGCAGCACCGCGGTCGAGGCCGAGCCGGGAATGCCCAGCGTCAGAAGCGGGATCATCGCACCGGAGGAGGCGGCGTTGTTCGCCGTCTCGGGCGCGACCAGCCCGGCCATCTCGCCCTGCCCGAATTTCTCGGGCGTCTTCGACAAGGAGCGTTCCGTGGAATAGGCCATGAGCGAGGCGATGGTCGCACCCGCGCCGGGGATCACGCCCACCACGAAGCCCAGCACCGAATGCCGCGCCATGGTCCAGCGGGTCGAGATGAAATCCTGCGCCTCGGGCCAGAACCGCGCCTTCTTGTCGATCTGGATGATCCCGCCCGAGCCGGTCTTGTGCAGCCCCGAGTAGAAGGCATAGAACAACTCGCCCAACCCGAAAAGGCCGATGGCGATGGGGATGAAATAGATGCCCCCGATCAGCTCGGCCGAGCCGAAGGTGTAGCGCCCCTGCCCCGTCTCGAGGTCGACGCCCACCGTCCCCAGCGCGAAGCCGATCAGCGCCGAGACGATGCCGAGCTTCCAGTTCGTGCCGATCATCACGATCAGCGTCAGCATCCCCATCATCGCCAGCAGGAAATACTCCGGCGGCCCGAAACTGCGGCTGACCTGGCTGAACAAGGGCGCAAGGATCGTGATCAGGATCACGCCCACCGTGCCGCCCACGAAAGAGGCGACCGCCTGCATCACCAGCGCAGGCCCCGCGCGCCCCTTCTTGGCCAGCGGAAAGCCGTCGAAGGTCGAGGCGACCGTGGCGCTTTCGCCGGGCGTGTTCAGCAGGATCGAGGTGATCGTGCCGCCATACATCGCCCCGTAATAGATCGCGGCCAGCATCATGATCGCGCCCACCGGGTCCATCCCGAAGGTGACCGGCAGCAGGATCGCAAGCCCCGCCGAGGGGCCGAAACCGGGGATCACCCCCACGACCATGCCGACCATCGCGCCGGCCAGCAGATACAGGATGTTGATGGGCGTGATCGCGACCGACAGGCCCATCACGAGGTCGGAGAATATGTCCATTCCGGTCTATCCTTGGGAATGCGTGTCAGAACGGAAGCAGCTCGAACATCGCCGGCGGCATGTTCGCGTTGAGAAGCCGGTCGAACAGGATGTAGACGAAAATCGGCAGCAGCACCGCGACCAGTGCATTCTGCACATGGCGGCCGGGGTTCAGCAGGCTCAGCGTCGCCGCAAGATAGACCAGCGTCGCCACGAAACCGCCGAAGAGCCGCAGGAGCACGGCGTAGCCAAGCGCCAGAGCGATCAGCCTTGCCGCGTCGCCCCAGCTTCCCGCGGGCGCGTCATCGGCCCCCGCCGCGCCGCCCGCCGCCACGCGGGCCCTGTCGCGCAGCGCGTCCAGGATCACCCAGATCGTCGTCAGCGCCATGCCGACCCCGATGATGCGCGGAAAGAAACCCGGCCCAAGCCGCCCGGTCCGCGTCAGGAAGTTCAGATCGACGAAGGCGATGTAACTGTAGAACACGGCGCCGCCCAGAACGGCGACCAGGAAAACGATGCGCATGGCGGTCTCGGGCCCCCTCAGCCCTGCAGGATCGGAGACGGGCGCAAAACCGCGCCCATCTCCCTGTCAGGTTCCGCGGATCAGTCGATCGCGCCGACCGAGCGCAGCACCTCGGCAAAGCCGTCCTGCGTGCGGGTCAGGAAGGTGCGGAACTCTTCGCCGTAAAGAATCGTCGGCGTCAGCGTGTTCGAGCTGATGTATTCCGCCCATTCCGGGGTCTGCACGACCTCCTGCATGGTGGCGATCCACCACTCCTGCGCCTCGGCGGGTGCGTCGGGCGGCAGGATCAGGCCGCGCGGCATCGACACGCCGATGTCATGGCCCACGTCGCCCATCGTCGGCACGTCGCCCAGGGCCTCGGGGGTCGAGCTGCCCGAATAGACCAGCGGGCGCAGGTCGCCGCTGTCGATCAGGCCCAGGATCTCGCCGGGGTTGCCGACCATCGCGTCGACCGAGCTGGACAGAAGCGCGGTGGTCTGGTCCGCCATCGAGTTGAACGAGACATATTCGAACTCGAACCCTGCCGCCTGTGCGAACAGCGTCGGCACGATGAAGTCCACGTTCACGGTGCCCGTGCCCGCGATGGTGACGGGGTTCGACTGCGCGTATTCGATGAACTGGCCGATGTCCTGGATGTCGGACGAGCCGTTCACCACCAGCACCAGGTCATCGGTGGCCAGCAGCGCCACCGGCGTGAAATCCGCGGGCTGCCAGGGCGTATCCGCCTGCAGCGGCGTGGTCACGAAGCTGCCGGAGGTGGTCGAGATGCCATAGCCCGACCCGGCCTGACCAAAGAGATAGCCCCAGCCCACGGCTCCCGACCCACCGGCGCGGTTCTCGACCGAGATGTCGCCGGGATAGAGGTCATAGGTGTTGAGGATGTCCACGATGGTCCGCGCCATGATGTCGTTGCCGCCACCCGGCCCGAAGGCGATGGTCCAGTCCAGCGTCTCCTCGGTGCTGGGATAGCCCTGCGCAAAGGCCGCGCCGCCAAGCGCCAGCGGTGCCGCGACCGCCACCCCGATGGCCCCGGCCCGCAGCCGGCTGGCCCAGTTGTCCTGAAGTTCCGTCATCTTGTCCTCCCTTGGATTGGTTTCCCTGTCCGCGGCCCGCCCCCTCCTTCGGGCGATGACCACACGACTTGCCAAAGCGCGCCCCGCGCTCCCGTTTTGCCGTCAGAGCGTCTCCAGCAATCGTTCCTTCGCGTTCTCGTGATGCGCGGCACCCAGCGCCTGCGCCCGCGCCGCATCGCCCGCGGCGATGGCCGCGGCGATCTGGGCATGTTCCGCGTTCGACGTCCTGAGCGAGGCCGCCCCGCTCAGAACCCGCCGCCGCATCAGCCGCACCTCCTTGCCGAGCGCGGTGTAAAGCGTGCGCGCCCGCTCCGCTCCGGCCGCCGTGGCGATCCGGTCGTGAAACCCGAGGTTCAGCGCGAAATAGCGCGGCTCGTCGCCCGCGGCGATCGCGGCATCCATCTGCGCCACGTCCTCGGCCAGCCGCGCCGCCGTCTCCGCATCGCCCCGCGCCGCCAACCGGCCGCACAGGTAGCCCGCGATCATCGCGCGCAGGTCGTAAAGCTCCAGCACCTCGTCCACCGACAGGCGGCGCACGTAGACGCCGTCATTGGCGACCGTCCTGACCAGCCCCTCGCGCTCCAGCGAGCGCGCGGCCTCGCGCACCGGGCCGCGGCTGACGCCCAGCTCCTCGGCCAGCGCCGCCTCGTTCAGCCGCTCGCCACCGGGGATCTCGCCGTGCAGGATCATCCGCTCCAACTCGTCCCGCACCTCCTGCACCAGCGGGCGCTGGCGCCGCCGTGCAAGGGAATCCCGGATATCCTGCCGCATCTCCATGCCGTGTTTCTCGGCCGATAGATTGTCGATTGTCAACAATATTCTGTTGAATGCCAAAGGGCGGAAGGATACGCAGTCCCTGCACGGACAGCGTTCGCCCCACGGGCAGCGCCACGCGTGCAGGCCCATGACCACGGGCCAAGGCACTGATTACAGGATGGAAGAAAGGCAGCCCCAGCATGACCGACAGACCGCTGAGCGGCAAGACCGCCCTCGTCACCGGATCGGGCCGAAACATCGGCCGCGCCATCGCCCTGCGGCTTGCGCAGCTGGGGTGCAACGTCGTCGTCAACGGCTCATCCGATGCGCAGGCCTGCGCCGACACCGCCGCCCGCGTCACCGCCGAGGGCGCGCAGGCGCTTGTCGCCATGGGCAACGTCGGCCTTGCCGAAGACGTGGCCCGCATCGCCGAAGAGGCCCGCGCCCGCTTCGGCGCGGTCGATATCCTCGTGAACAACGCCGCCCGCCGCCCCCACAAGCCCTTCCTCGAAATGACGGAGGACGACTGGCACGGCACCGTCGACATCGCGCTGACCGGAACCTTCCGCACCTGCCGCGCCTTCCTGCCCGACATGGTCGACCGCAAATGGGGCCGGATCATCAACTTCGCGGGCATGAAGGCGATCAAGGGCTATTACGAGGGCGCGCCGATCTCGGCGGCGAAACACGGCGTCTGGGGCCTGACCAAGGCGCTTTCGACCGAGTTCGCAGGCCATGGCATCACCGCCAACGTCATCTCGCCGGGCCAGATCCGCAAGGACACGGCGACCGCGGACGACCCCGCGCGCGCGGCCACCATCCCCGCGGGCGTCATGGGCCAGCCCGACGACATCGCCGCCGTCGCGGGCTTTCTCGCCTCGCCCGAGGCGCGCTTCGTCACCGGCCAGATGATCGCCGTCAACGGCGGCGAGGCGACCTGAGGCACGCCCGATGACCCCGGCCAAGGCCCTTCTCGCCAAACGCGCCATGACCATCGCCACGGGCCTGCTGGGCACGGGCGCGTTCTGGGCGATGGGCCTGCCCCTGCCCTTCCTGCTCGGCCCGCTCACCGCGATCCTGATCGCCGCGCTGGCGGGCGCACCGGTCAAGGACGCAGGCACGCTGGGCAAGCTGATGCGCACGATCCTCGGCGTCGCCATCGGTGCCTCGATCACCCCCGATCTCGTCGCGCGGATGCCGCAAATGGCGGCCTCGCTCGCGCTGGTGCCGCTCTATGTTGTCAGCATCGCCGCCATCGGCGTGCCCTTCTTCCGCCGCGTCTACGGCTTCGACCCGGTGACCGCCTGGTATGCCGCCATGCCCGGCGGGCTTCAGGACATGGTCCTGTTCGGGCAAGAGGCGGGCGGCAACACCCGCACGCTGGCGCTGATCCACGCGACCCGCGTGATGATCATCGTGATGATCACGCCCTTCCTGCTGGTCCACCTCTTCGACGCGGGCCTCGACAACCCCATCGGCGCGCCCGCCGCCACGCTCCCCCCGCACGAG
>JAOARA010000398.1 GCA_025211115.1 Roseicyclus sp.
AAGAGGATCTGCGTCGGCACCGTCTCGACGATGGTTTTGCCGCCGCGGCTGTCGCGCAGTTGGCTCGGATATTGCGTCATCATGATCACGACGCAGTTGATCTTGCGAAGCGTAACCAGCCAGTTTTCCAGCCGCGCCCCGAAATAGGTATCGTCCAAGCTCTTCCAGGACTCGTCGAGCTCGATGATGGTGGGGCGGCGATCCTCGACCACGCGTTCGATCTGGCGGAAGATGTAGGAGACCACCGCGATGCGCTCGGTGGTCATGTGGAGGATCTCGGTCATATCAAACCCAACGATGTCGCCCGTGAGCTTGAGGCCTGCGCCGCGCTCGGGCTCGTCAAAGACCCAGCCATAGCGCCCACCTGGCGCCCATTCGGCGACGCGGGATTGCAACTCGCCGTCGTCATCGAGCGACTTGAACAGGGTCTCGAAACTGACAAAGCGCTGCAAGGTCGCGCCCGCATCGGCGTTCTGGCCGACGGCGCTCTGGATATGGCGAGATTGCTCGCCCGAGAGGGTTCCATTGCGTGTGAGAAGGGTCGCGAGCCAGTCCGAGAGCCAGGCTCGGCCGCGCTCGTCGGTCTCCGTAGCGAGTGGGTTGAGCCCCGTGGGCACCCCGGCACGGATTTCGTTGTAGCGTCCACCAAGGGCGCGGACGGCCATCTCAAGCCCGCGATCCTTATCGAAGAAAAAGAGCCGCGCGCCGACCCGCTGCGCTTGTGCTGCGAGGAAAGCAGTGGTCAGTGTCTTGCCGGTGCCAGTGCGCCCCAGCACAAGGGTATGGCCAACGGTCGGTTCCTTGCCAGGGCTGCCCGCCTCGTGGAAATTGAACCGATAGCCCGAGGTGCCAACCGTCGGCAGGACCGAGATGGTCTGGCCCCAGGGTGACTGGTCCGGCCCACGCCCCTCGACGCTGCCGTGCAGGGCCGCGAAATCCGCGAAGTTGATCGAGGAAATCGGCGTCTTCCGCGCCCGGTAGCCGAAATTGCCGGGCGACTGCGCAAAATACGTGGCTTTCAGCGCCATGTTCTCGCGCACGATCACCGACATGATCTCCTGGCCAACGCGTTTGATCTGGGCGGCGGCGCGTTCGAGCGTATCGCGGTCCGGGGCGTAGACCGCGATGGAGAGGTGATGGTCGCCAAAGGCGATGCGGCCCGCTTCCTGGTCGTCGGCTGCTTGCCCGAGCTGTTCGCGCAAGGAGACGGCCGCATCGTCGGAGGCGTGCATCTGGCGGATGATGCGCTGGATGCGTTCGGCCATGATGTTGTTCGGGATCGGGCTGAAGGAGTTCGTCAGCACGATGTCGAGCGGCAGGTCGAGCGCGTCGAGCAGCGTGACGTCGGTCAGCGCCGGATAGGACTTCATTGAGAAGAGCGCGCCGTATTTGACCTGACCGGTCACGACGTCGGTCAGGGTGACGACATCGCCATCAAAGGTCGCGCGACAGTTGCTCAGGGTATGCGAGAGGGGCAGGGCGCTCTGCCCGAAGGCGATGGGGGAGAAGCTGCCTGCGTTCAGCGTATTGAGATAGCCCAGCCATTCACCGTCCGACTTCGTGAGCCTGACTGGATTGGCCGAGGCAAGCGCCACCTCGAAGAAGCCCATGACCTCGGTCAGCTCCTGCAGGCGTGTCGCGCGATCCTTGACCCAGGCCTTGCGGGCCAGAGCGCGCAGAAGCGGGATGCGCGCGGAGATGTCCGGGCGCCGGATGACGCTGAGATAGAGCTGGCGCTTGGCGGGGCGGAGGTCTTTGACATGGGCCCGCCAGCGCGCGTCGATCGCGGCTGCGAAACTGTCTCCCTCGATGGGGCGCATCCCGAGATCCTGCGGCACGGAGATCCGGTGGATGTAGAAACCGAAGGCGTTGCCGGTCTGGGCGACGATGGCGGCGACCGCGCGCTTCAGCGCATCAAGCCGGGCGTCTTCGCTAGTCATCGGGTTCAGACCATCAAGGCGCAGGGTCGCCAAGAGGTCGCCCTCGCGCAGCACCATCACATCGTCATCCGCGAGCGCGAAATACGGCAAGTGCTCCGCGAGATAGCTCTCCCGCGCGAACTCCGCGCCGCCCGCTTTAAGGAGAACAGTTCCGTGAGTGGAAAGTGTGCCCGCATCAAGCGCCAAAGCTGTCGCCTCCGTGCAGGGCCCGGTTCTTCGTCGGGCGCACTGATCCAAAGGAGACGCGCAGCACTTCGAAGAAATGCGGCTCACGGTCGGCGACGAACCAGAGGATCGGATAGGCGACAAGGCCGATCAGGAAAAACACCATCGACTTGGTCCAGATGAACGGCAGAACGACCCCGGTCGCCAGCACCACCAGGTATCCGACAGGGAGACCCAGATACTTGGGCGGTCGGGCGAGGCCCAGAAAGAGGGGGGATCGTTCTGCCAACTAGATGCTTTCCCGCTTAGCTGAAATGAAGAATCCGTAGGACGTCTCGAGGCAGCGTTTGCAGTGCAAACGCGTTCGAGACGACCGGAGGATGCGAGTGTGCGGAAAAGTCATCGGCCAACCTCAGGAGAAGCCGTCGACGATGGTGCCGGCCGAGAAGATCAGCACGATCCCGATGATGACCGAGGCGAACCAGCCCCAGTTCAGCCGCCCCATCATGCACATGAAGCCGGTGCCGATGACCGCGAG
>JAOARA010000044.1 GCA_025211115.1 Roseicyclus sp.
ACAGGGCCCCGATTGTCCCCGCATGTCCCCCTCCCGCACACGCCTCGCCATCGTCGGCACGGTCGGATTGCCTCCCCGCTACGGCGGGTTCGAGACGCTGGCCGCACGGCTGGTCGAAGCCGCCGCCGCGCGCGGAGCCTCCGGCCGGATCACCGTCTGGTGCAGCGGGCCGCAATCCGGCGACGACCGGCCGACGCACTGGAAGGGCGCGCATCTGCGCTACCTGCCGCTGCGCGGCAATGGTGTGCATTCCATCGCCTATGACGCGCTCTCGCTGCGGCAGGCGGCGCAAAGCGGGCATGACGTGGCGCTGCTGCTCGGTGTCTCGGGGGCCAGCGCCCTGCCGTTGATCCGGGCGACATCCGCCATGCGGATCGTCAGCCATATCGACGGGATCGAGTGGCGGCGCCCCAAATGGGGCCCGGTCGCGCGCACCGTGCTGCGCCGGTCCGAGGCCATGGCGGTGCGCTGGTCCGATCATGTGATCGCAGATCACCCCGACATCACCGCTCATGTGCGCCAAAGCTACGGCCGCGAGCCGGTCGAGATCGCCTATGGCCACGAGACGCCCACCCCGTCCCCGCCTGCCGCCATCGCCGACCTGGCCCTTCCCGACCGCTACGCGCTGGCCATCGCCCGCGCCGAGCCGGACAACAACCTTTGCCTGCTGCTCGAGGCCTTCGCGGAGCACCCGCCGATGCCCCTCGTGATCCTCGCCAACTGGCAGGCCAATGCCTATGGGCGCGGCCTGCTGGCGCGATTCGGGCGGCATCCCGCGCTGCACCTGCTGGATGCGGAATACGACCCCGGCCGCCTTGGCGCGATCCGGGAGGGCGCGACGGTCTACCTGCACGGGCATGAAGCGGGCGGCACCAACCCCTCGCTCGTCGAGATGATGGGGCACGGCCGCCCCATCGCCGCCTTTGACTGCGGCTTCAACCGCTCGGTGACCGAGGGCAAGGCCGCCTATTTCGACAGCGTCGAGACGCTGCGCGCCCTCATTCCCACGCTCGTCGAGGGGCCGGCGGCCGCCGCCTCGGGCACCGCCCTGCAAGAGATCGCGCGCCGCCGCTACCGCTGGCGCGAGGTCACAGAGGCGTATTTTGATCTTCTCGGCTTCTAGCCCGCCCTTCCCCCGCCTCATTCCCCTGTCTATAGAACGCGGCGAAACCCGATGCCGGAGGCCGCCATGCGCACCGCCCAGATCACCCGCACCACCGCCGAAACCGACATTTCCGTGTCGGTCGATCTCGACGGGACGGGCCGCTACGACTGCAAGACCGGCGTGGGCTTCTTCGACCACATGCTCGACCAGCTGGCGCGCCACGCGCTGATCGACCTGACGGTGCGCTGTTCGGGCGACCTGCACATCGACGATCACCACACGGTCGAGGACGTGGGCATCGCCATCGGCCAGGCCCTGACGCAGGCGCTTGGCGACAAGCGCGGCATCCGGCGCTACGGCTCTTTCCACCTCGCCATGGACGACGCGCTGGTGCGCGCCGCGCTCGACCTGTCGGGGCGGCCCTACCTGGTGTGGGACATGGAGTTCCCGACCCAGAAGATCGGCAGCTTCGACACCGAGCTGGTGCGCGAGTTCTTCCAGGCGCTCAGCACGCATGGCGGCATCACGCTGCATGTGACGAAGCTGGCGGGGATCAACAGCCACCACATCGCCGAGGCCGGGTTCAAGGCCGTCGCACGCGCCCTGCGCGAAGCGGTCGAGACGGACCCGCGCAAATCCGACGCGATCCCCTCGACCAAGGGCAGCCTCTGAGCGGCGCGAAGGGACAGATGACATGACCACCGTCCTGATCGACTACGACTCGGGCAACCTGCATTCGGCCGAGAAGGCGTTTCAGCGCATGGCGCTCGAGACCGGCGCGGGAAAGGTCGTCGTGACGGCCGACCCCGATGTGGTCGCCCGTGCCGACCGGATCGTCCTGCCCGGCGACGGGGCCTTTCCGGCCTGCCGCCGGGGACTTCAGGCCATCGACGGCCTGGAAGAGGCCATCGTGGAGGCCGTCGAGGCACGCGCCGTCCCCTTCCTTGGCATCTGCGTCGGAATGCAGATGCTGACGACCTGGGGCCGCGAATACGAGGATGTCCGCGGCTTCGGCTGGATCCCCGGCGAGGTGACGCGCATCGCCCCCGCCGATCCGGCGCTGAAAGTGCCGCACATGGGCTGGAACGACCTGGTGATCGACGCCGCCCACCCGGTGCTGGACGGGCTCGAAACCGGCGATCACGCCTATTTCGTGCATTCCTACGCGATGCGCGTAAGCGAGGCGGCGCATCTCCTGGCCCATGCCGAGTATGGCGGGCCTGTCACGGCCATCGTGGGCACGCGCAACGTGGTCGGCACCCAGTTCCACCCGGAAAAGAGCCAGCGCGCGGGGCTGCGCCTGATTGCGAATTTCCTCGGCTGGCGGCCCTGACGACCGCCAGCCGAGGCAGAACTCAGTTCACCCGCACCCAGGTCTGCCGGGCACAGATCAGCCCGCCGGCCACGCAGCCGCGCAGCGACAGCCGGTCGCCCGAGACCTCCATCCGGCCGATGTAGATCCGGTCGTTCGACGGCCGCCAGACCGACCCCTCGTAGCTGCCGCCGCCCTGCGGCACCATGTCGATCACCAGCTGCCGCCCGATGGTCGGGCTGTCGATGGGCGTGCCGCCATCCTGGTAGGTGCGCACGATGTTGCCGCAGACCATCGTGGCATCGGCGCAGGGCCCCAGCTGCACATGCGCGAATGCCCCGTCATCGGGCTCGGTCTGCCAGGTGCCATGCGCCGGATCGGCAAGCGCCGCGCCGCCCAGGCCCAGAACCGTCGCGGCGGCAAGAACAAGCGTCTTCATCTCTCGTGTCCTCCCCATGAGTGATGTGCGGAGCCTGCCGAATGCCCCGCCCCCCGTCCAGTGTGACGTTGCGCCAGAGGCACCCTTGCCCATTCCGCGCCCCTTTGCCAAAAGCGCGCCAACGCAACCGAAAGGCCCCAGCCCATGATCCTCTATCCCGCCATCGACCTAAAGGACGGGCAGGCCGTCCGCCTGCTGCGCGGCGAGATGGACAAGGCCACGGTGTTCAACACCGACCCCGCGGCCCAGGCGCGCGCCTTCCAGGACGCAGGCTGCCGGTGGCTGCACCTCGTGGACCTCAACGGCGCGTTCGCCGGTGAGCCGGTGAACGGCGCGGCGGTCGAGGCGATCCTCGCCGCCACCGATGTGCCCGCCCAGCTTGGCGGCGGCATCCGCGACATGGCCACCATCGAGACCTGGCTGGCCAAGGGCATCGCCCGCGTGATCCTCGGCACCGTGGCGGTCGAAAACCCCGACCTGGTGCGGCAGGCCGCCCGCGCCTTCCCCGGACAGGTCGCCGTCGGCATCGACGCCCGCAAGGGCCGCGTGGCGACCAAGGGCTGGGCCGAGGAGACCGACGTGATGGTCACCGATCTCGCGCGCCAGTTCGAGGACGCGGGCGTCGCGGCCATCATCTACACCGACATCGACCGCGACGGCGCGATGGGCGGCCCGAACGTGGCGGCCACCGCCGATCTCGCGCGGGCAACCTCGATCCCGGTCATCGCTTCGGGCGGCGTCTCCTCGCTCGCCGACCTGGTCGCGCTGCGCGACACCGGCGTCATCGCGGGCGCGATCTCGGGCCGGGCGCTCTATGACGGGGCGCTGGACCTCTCGCAGGCGCTGGCCACCCTCGCCTGAGCCTTCATCTTCCCCCAAATACGGATCACCCGATCCGCCTTCCCTCACCCCCGCCGATCGGCTAGGCACACGACATGCTCAAGACCCGCATCATCCCCTGTCTCGATGTCGCCGACGGCCGCGTGGTCAAGGGCGTGAATTTCGTCGACCTCGTCGATGCGGGCGACCCGGTGGAACAGGCGCAGGCCTATGACGCCGCGGGGGCGGATGAGCTGTGTTTCCTCGACATCCACGCCACGCACGAGAACCGCGGCACGATGTATGACCTCGCCACGCGCACGGCGGAACAGTGCTTCATGCCGCTCACCATCGGCGGCGGCGTGCGCACGGTGGACGACGTGCGCAACCTGCTGCTCGCGGGCGCCGACAAGGTCAGCTTCAACTCCGCCGCCGTGGCCGACCCCGACGTGGTGGCGCGCGCCGCCGACAAGTTCGGCAGCCAGTGCATCGTCGTGGCCATCGACGCCAAGACGGTCAGCCCCGGCAAATGGGAGATCTTCACCCATGGCGGGCGCAAGCCCACCGGCATCGACGCGGTCGAGTTTGCGAAAACCGTCGTCGCCAAGGGCGCGGGCGAGATCCTTCTGACCTCGATGGACCGCGACGGAACCAAACAGGGGTTCAACATCCCGCTGACCCGCGCCATCGCCGACGCGGTGCCGGTGCCCGTCATCGCGTCGGGCGGGGTCGGCACGCTCGACCACCTTGTCGAGGGCGTGACCGAGGGGCACGCAAGCGCCGTTCTCGCCGCCTCGATCTTCCATTTCGGCACCTATTCCATCGCCGAGGCCAAGGCCCACATGGCCGCGGCCGGCATCCCCGTAAGGCTCGACCGATGACCGACGACACCCTGCTTCGCCTTGCCGCCACGATCCGCGCCCGCAAGGGGGCCGACCCCGAAACCTCCTGGACGGCCAAGCTGCTTGCGCGCGGCCCCAAGAAGGCCGCGCAGAAATTCGGCGAGGAAGCGGTCGAGGCCGTGATCGAGGCCGCGCGTGGCGACAAGGAGAAGCTGACCGAGGAAGCGGCGGACGTGCTCTACCATTTCCTCGTGATGCTGACCTCGCGCGGGGTGGAGCTGTCGGATGTCTACGCCGAGCTTGCGCGCCGCGAGGGGGTTTCGGGGCTTGCCGAAAAGGCAAGCCGGGGCTGAGGCCGCGAAAAACTCGAGTTTTTCGCCCGGAAAACTGAAGTTTTCCGCCGCCCTAGCCCTGAAGTTTCGAGGAAATGATCCCCGTGGCGAAGCCGCCCATGCGCAGCTCCCCGAACAGGCGCTGATACTCGATCTTGGGGCAGCGGTTCTGGATCACGGTCAGCCCCGCCGCCTCGGCGCGCGCCGCCGCCTCGGGATGGGTCACGCCGATCTGCATCCAGATCACCTTCGGTGCCGTGTCCATCGCCAGCGCCGCCTCGACGATCTCCGGCACCGCCTCGGGGCGGCGGAAGATATCGACCACGTCCACCGGCTCGGTCACATCCGAGAGCGAGGCCTTCACCTCCGCCCCCCACAGCCGGTTGCCCGCCTGCCCCGGATTGACCGGGATCACCCGGTAGCCTTTCAGCGCAAGGTAACGGCCCACGTAATGGCTGGGCCGAACCGGGTTCGGAGACACGCCGATACAGGCGAACACCTTGGAGCGCCTGAGGATATCGCGGAGCAGGTCGTCGGAGGGAGTCTCGGTCATGCCCCGTATCTAAGGCCGTTGCGCATGCGTGGAAACCGGTTTTCCGCCTCGCCGACATGCAGCACGCGCCCGGCCGCAAGAAAAAGCGCCCGCAGCTTGATGAAGCGCGGGCGCAAGTCACGGAACGAGGGACAGTGATGGGCGCCGGGTGTTCCGACCCCTGCGCCATGTGGGGCATATGGGCGGCATCCCGCGGATTTAAAGAAAT
>JAOARA010000399.1 GCA_025211115.1 Roseicyclus sp.
GCGGTCGGGCTTGTAGTGGTGATCGGAATGACGCTGCAGGTTGATCAGAAGCCAGTTCGACGCCTTGTGCGCCGCGTTCCAGCTGTGGCGCGGCAGGACGTGTTCGTATTTGCCCTCGCCCAGGTGGCGGCGCGTCAGGCCGTAATGCTCGATGTAATTGGTCAGCTCCAGCTGCCAGACGGCGATGAACGCCTGGAAGACGAAGAGCGCGACGCCCATCCAGCCGCCAAGGAGGAAGGCCGCGACAAGGCAGGCACCCTGCAGCGCCCAGTAGCGCCAGAACGGATTGGCGGGGTCGGTCCAGGGCTTGCCCTTGCGCGCCAGCATCGCGCGTTCGGCGGCGAAGGCGCTGGTCAGGCTCTCGCGCAGGACGCGGGGAAAGAAACGGTGGAAGCCCTCGTTGTAGCGCGCCGTCACCGGGTCGCGGGTGGTGCCGACATAACGGTGATGGACGAGCAGATGCTCCGAACGGAAGTGCGAATAGAGCACGGTCGCCAGCAAGAGGTCGGCCAGCCAACGCTCCAGCCTGTTCTTCTGGTGCATCATCTCGTGCGCATAGGTGATCCCGATGGTCCCCGAGATCACGCCGACCCCGAAGAACAGGCCCACTTGCTCGAGTGTCGAGAGATGCGGCGCGCGGGTGGCATACCAGATCAGCGCAAAGATCGTGACGAGTTGCAGCGGGAACCAGACCAGCGTGACGAGGCGATACCAGAACAGGTGTTCATCCGGCGTCTCGGGGTCGGCGTTGTCCAGCTCCAGCCCCAGCACGGCATCGAGCCCGGTGAACAGCCACCATGTCGAGAGCGGCATCAGGATCAGCCACCACCCGCCCTGCCCCGCGACGAAGGCGATCAGCGGGAACACCCCCAGCGACAGCCAGAAGGGCAGCGCGCGACTGATGCGGGCAACTTGCGTGGCGGGTATCATGGGCCGGTCTGTTCCTTGGGTGCCGCGGAAAGGATGCGCAGGGCGGCGGTGTCGGTCAATCCTCGGGCCATGCCCCTTGGGCAAGGTCCCAGGCCTTGCGCATCACGGTAGGCAGGCTTGCGGGCCGGAATGTGGCGCGCGGATGGAATTGCCCGCGGTCGGGTGTCGCATCCAGCGGCACATGGGCAAGGCGCAGCGCAAGGCGCAGGTGGAAATGGGTGAAGGTGTGGCGCACCTCGAGCCCCGGATCATGCCAGCGGGCGTTGAGCGGGGGGGCAGCTGGCGGCGTGTCCTCGGCCCAGTCGGTGCCGGGCCAGCCGAGCATGCCGCCGAGAAGGCCCTTCTCGGGCCGGGTTTCCAGCAGGACGGCGCCGTCCTTGCGCAAGGCAAGATAGGCGATGCCGAGGCGCGTGGGCTTGGGTTTCTTCGGCGTCTTGCGGGGCAGGTCGGCGGCGATGCCAAGGCGCCGGGCGGCGCAAAGCGACATCACCGGGCAGATGCCGCAGGCGGGCGATTTCGGCGTGCAGATCGTGGCGCCGAGGTCCATAACCGCCTGCGCGTAACAGCCGGGGCGGGTGGCGGGCGTCAACCGCTCGGCCAGCGCGCGCAACTCCGGCTTGGACGCGGGCAGCGGCGTTTCGACGGCGAAGAGCCGCGACAGCACACGCTCGACATTGCCGTCCATGACGGCGGCGGGGCGGTCGAAGGCGATGGCCGCGATGGCGGCCGCCGTGTAGGGGCCGATGCCGGGAAGGTCGCGTAGCCCGTCCTCGGTGTCGGGGAAGATGCCGCCGTGATCGCCCGCCACGACGCGGGCGCATTTCAGCAGGTTCCGCGCGCGGGCGTAGTAGCCAAGCCCCGCCCATTCGGCCATGACCTCGGCATCCTCGGCCTCGGCCAGTGCGGTCACGGTCGGCCAGCGCGCGGTGAAGCGGTGGAAGTAGTCGCGGACGGCGGCGACGGTGGTCTGCTGCAGCATGATTTCCGACAGCCAGACGCGGTAGGGATCGGGGCGGTCACCCGCCGTCAGCGCCTCGGGCCCCACGCGCCACGGCAGGGCGCGCGCGTGCCGGTCATACCATGGCAAAAGCGCCGCCGCGGGCGCATCATCGGAAAAGCCTTGGGATATCCCGTCACGCAAGGTTTATCTGCCCCCTCGCCGCCTGTTATTGGTTAGCATCGCGTTACGGCATAGATTGCCCGCAAGCCGAGGAAAGCAACCCATGCCGCGCAAGCCCACCCAGAAGACGACCGAGCAGCCGCGCCGCCGCATGCGCGGCTTCGAGACGGCCGCGGCGCTTCTGTCGCGCGAGCTGAAGGCACCCGCCGAAAAGCGCGGCTTCGGCGAGGCGAAGCTCTTGACCCATTGGCCCGAGATCGTGGGCGAAGACCTTGCCGCCATCGCGCGGCCGGTGAAGATCACCTATGGCCGCGGCTTCGGCGGCACGCTGGTGGTGCTGACCACGGGCGCGAACGCGCCGGTGCTGGAGATGCAGAAAGAGCGCATCGTCGAGCGGGTGAACGCCACCTATGGCTACCGCGCCGTGGCGCATGTCCACATCACCCAGACCGCCCCCACGGGCTTTGCCGAGGGGCAGGTCGCCTTTCGCAAGGCCCCGCCGATACCCGCCCCCAAACCCGACCCCGCGCGGCTGGCCCGCGCGTTGGAAGGCATGGAAGGCATCGAGGA
>JAOARA010000400.1 GCA_025211115.1 Roseicyclus sp.
GAGGAAGGCCGCGTTCAGCGCCTTCACATCCTTGACCATCTCGCTTGCATCGACTGCACCCGGCGCTTTCGCGGCATCCACGGCGCTCTCCAACACCGCCACCGCCGTTTCCAGCGCCTTCCACGCCCGCTCTACCGTGCGTTCCGCATGGGCGAGCGCGTCATCACATTGAATATCGGTCATAAAATTACCTCGCGTCCGAAATCCTCTCCGGTCACGAGCAGCACGCGGGCCAGCCATGGCGCTCTGCGCCACGGGCACGAAAAAGCGGCCTCGGGGTCACCCCCGGGCCGCCTGACCCACGTCTTCCAGCATGCCCAAAGGGATGCCATGGAGCGCGCGCAGGGTCAAGAAGTTTTGTGTTTACAAAGGGTTAACGCAATCCCGCGCGTTTACACACCGTTAACCCGCGCCGCCCGGCTCACTGGCTCTCGGCAGCGCGCTCGGCCTCGATGCGCCGCCAGGCGGCGACATTTCTGTTATGTTCTTCAAGGGTTTCCGCGAACGCGTGCCCGCCCGTCCCGTCCGCCACGAAGAAGATGAAGGGCGAGCCATCGGGGTTCACCGCCGCCTCGATCGCCGCCCGTCCGGGGTTGGCAATCGGCGTCGGCGGCAGCCCGTTGATGACATAGGTGTTCCACGGCGTCTCCGCGCGCAGCTCGCTGGCGCGAATCCCCCGGCCCAGCACGCCGCGCCCCTCGGTGATTCCATAGATCACCGTCGGGTCCGTCTGCAGCCGCATCCCCCGGTTCAACCGGTTGACGAAGACGCTCGCCACCCGCCGCCGCTCCTCGGCGACGCTGGTTTCCTTCTCGATGATCGAGGCGAGGATCAGCGCCTCCTCCGGGCTGGCCAGCGGCAAGCCGTCCTGCCGGTTCGCCCAGGCCTCCGCCAGGATCTCCGCCTGCGCGGCCTGCATCCGGTCCAGCATCTCCTGCCGGTCCTGCCCGCGCCGCACCTCGAACGTGTCGGGCGCCAGCATCCCCTCCGGCGGCACCTCGGCGATCTCGCCCGACAGGAAATCGGCCGCCCGCAAGCCTTCCACGATCTGCCAGCTGGTCAGCCCCTCGGGCACCGACAGCCGGTAAACCATCGGCGTCCCGCTCTCCACAAGGTCGCTGTAGACCGCCGGCACCCCGTCCTCATAGGCGAAATCCGCCAGCGCCACGACCTCGCCCGTTCCCGGCACCCGCTCGCGCAGGCGCCCCTCGCCCGTGCCCGCCCGCCGCCGCACATAAGTGGCGGTGTAGCGGAACTGCGACGGCCCGCCCGCGGTCACGATCTCCAGCACCTCCTCCATCGAGGCGCCCGCCGGGATCTCGTAATTCCCGAAGCGCAGCTGGTCGGCCATGCCCGCGTAATCCGCGCCCAATCGGAACAGCACCGCCGACGAGATCGCGCCAACCTCCTGAAGATCCTCGGAAACTCGGCGCAGCGTCGCCCCCCGCGGCACTTCGAAGAAGGTCGCCTCGCCAAGCGGCCCCGGCGCGCGGAACTCCCGCTGCCCCCAGGCGATCGCCCCCGCCAGCGCGACGAAGACGACGATCAGGAAACTCATCCCGTTGGCGGCGACGCTCTTCCACATGGGCGGCTTACACCCGTCCCATGATCAGGCAGGCATTCGTCCCCCCGAACCCGAAGGAGTTCGACTGCACGATATTGATCTCCCCCGTCTGCGCCGCGTTGGCGCACAGGTTGATCGCCGTCTCGGCGGCCGGATTGTCCAGGTTGATCGTCGGCGGCGCCACCTGGTCGCGGATCGCCAGGATCGAGAAGATCGCCTCGATCGCGCCTGCCGCCCCCAGCAAATGCCCCGTGGCCGACTTGGTCGAGGACATCATCACCTTGCTTGCATGATCCCCCATCAACCGCTCCACCGCGGCCAGCTCGATGGTGTCCGCCATCGTCGAGGTGCCATGCGCATTGACGTAATCCACCGCCGAAGGCTCCAGCCCCGCCCGCTTCAGCGCGGCCCGCATCGCGCGCTCGGCCCCCTCGTGATCGGGCGGCGGCGCGGTGATGTGATAGGCATCCCCCGACAGGCCATAGCCCAGGATCTCGGCGTAGATCTTCGCACCCCGCGCCTTCGCGTGCTCGTATTCCTCCAGCACGACAACCCCCGCGCCCTCGCCCATGACGAAGCCGTCCGAGTCACTGTCCCAGGGCCGCGAGGCCTTCTCCGGCTCATGCCCGCGCTTGGTCGACAGCGCCTTGCAGGCGTTGAACCCCGCGATGCCGATCTCGCAGATCGGGCTTTCCGCCCCGCCCGCGATCATCACCTCGGCATCTCCCCACTGGATCAGCCGCGCCGCATCCCCGATGGCATGCGCGCCCGTGGAACAGGCCGTCACAACGGCGTGGTTCGGCCCCTTGAACCCGTAGCGGATCGAAACCTGCCCCGAGATCAGGTTGATCAGCGCCCCCGGCACAAAGAAGGGCGACACCCGCCGCGGCCCCTTTTCCTTCAGCGTGATCGAGGTGTCGGCAATCGACGACAACCCCCCGATCCCCGAGCCGATCAACACGCCCGTCCGCTCCCGGTCCTCGGTCCCCTCGGGCGTCCATCCCGAATCCTCCCCCGCCTGCACCGCGGCAGCCATGCCATAGAGGATGAACTCGTCGACCTTGCGCTGTTCCTTGGGCTCCATCCACTGGTCGGGGTTGAACGTCCCCTCGCTGCCATCGCCGCGCGGCAGCTCGCAGGCATAGGTCGTGGCCAGGTGGCTCGCATCGAAGCGGGTGATCGGCCCCGCCCCCGACTGCCCCGCCAACAGGCGCGACCACGTCGCCTCGACCCCTGAGGCCAGGGGCGTCACCAGCCCCAGCCCCGTCACAACCACTCGACGCATGCCCCGCACCCCTTGTCTTGCCAACCTGACCTTGCAGCCTTTGCCTTGGCCGCCCTGATACCGCGCGGAGCGCCTCGGGTGCAATCCCTCCCCGCCCGCAGGCACCCCCATCGGCAGGCAGACGGCCCCGCCCGCATCTTCCTCCCGCAAATATGGCCGCCGGAGGGCTCCGACCCCCCCCACCGGCCCACCGCCCCGAAAC
>JAOARA010000401.1 GCA_025211115.1 Roseicyclus sp.
CCCATGCTCGGCGAGGTGGAAATCGGTCGAATTGAAGCGCTTGGTGACATTGCCCGCCTTGTCGATCCTGAGAAAGAAGAAGGGCACCCCGACAGCGCCCCGGCGTTGCAGGGTCGTGGCGCGGTGGCAGGCCTGTTCGAAGCTGACACCGAAGCGCGTGGCCAGGTGGTCGAAATCGTATTTCGAGGCCAGCGCCTCGGCCAGGAAGGGGCCGTAGGGCATCAGCACGGCGGCAGCGAAGTAATTCGCAAGCTCCACCCGGCAGCGCGCGCGGCCATGGGCGTCGTCGAGGCCCGACTCGGTCAGAAGGCCGTCGATCGCGCCCTTCTGCTCGATCAGCCCCGCGACATGGACAAGCTGGAAGACACGGTTCGGGTGGTCGAGTGCTTCTGATAGAAGAATGAGCCGACGCCGCTCGTCATATTCCCTGAGCGTGCCCGGCATCTCGGCCACGCGCATCAGCTGCACCCGCACGCCAAGCCGGTCCAGCCGGCGCTGTTTCTGGCCGGCGTAGATATCGTCACTGGCGGGCGGCGGGCCGTCCCAGAAGGCTTCGGCCGCCTGTTCCAGCACTTCGAAGTGATTCCGGTTCTTGCGAAAGAAATTATGGACCGTCGCCTCGGGCGAGGAAAACAACAGCCCCCCGCCCCCCTCGCCCGCCTCGGCGACGCTCATCAGCTGGTCGGTCGTGGCGAGGTATGAGCGATGCAGCCGCAGAAAACAGGCCGCCAGATCGGGCGCATGGGTCAGCGCGGCACGGACCTGGGCCAAGTCGGGGCGACCGTCTTCGAACAGCGGATCGGCCAGGGCGGCGCGCAGATCGGCCAGGTGCGCGGTCTCGTCATCCTCGGCGATGTCGCGCCAGTCGACGCCGTAGACCTCGAAGAGTTTCAGCAGAACCGGAACGGAAACAGAGCGTTCGTTCTTTTCCAGAAGGTTCACGTAAGAGGTGCTGATGCCCAGCGCGCGGCCCATCTGGGCCTGCGTCTGGCCGTTGTCGCTGCGCAGGCGGCGCAGCCTTGGACCGATGAAGGTTTTCATACCTTTGTATACCGAAAATTTTACAAATTCACAAAATACATAGCATGTAAATTCTCGCATTCACAGCAGGACCCGCAAGGTTTTTGCGATGGCGCGTTTGACAGGCATGCTTGGCCCATCCCGCATTGGAGATGCCGCCATGACGCCCCGACAGCCCCGCCCCCTCCCCGCAGCCCTCGCCCCGCGGCAGCCCGTCTCTGCCGGGCTGCATGTCCTGCCCGGCAGGACCGCGACCGCGTGGGAGGCGGTGATGACCGGCACGCTCTCGCCCGGCGACCGCGTGCTGGTGGCGGGCGCGGGCCCGCTCGGCACGATCTGGGCCGGGATCGCGGCGCGCCTCGGCCTGTCGGTCGAGCGGCTGGACGATGCGCGCGAGGCCGCCCTCGCCCGGCACCTCGGCGCGGACCGGTTCGGCGCGATCAAGGCGGTTCTGATTGTCACGGCCGAGGCCGACCCCGACGCGGCGCGCAGCGCGCTCGACGCATGCTTTCACGCCGCGCTGCTGCTGGTCGATGCGAGCACGACGCCCGACAGCGCCGCAATCGAGGCCGACATCGTCATCACAGACCCCGAGGCCGGGCTTGCCCGCCTGACCCGCCGCCCCGCCTGCGCCGCCGAATAACCCATCTGTGCCAGAGAGTTAGCCCCATGTCCCACACGCTCCACCCGCTTCGCCGCCAGCGCCTTCAGCGCTCGGAACTGGCCGTTCCGGCCTCCAACCCCACGATGATCGACAAGGCCGCCGAAAGCGCCGCCGATTACGTCTTCCTCGACCTCGAAGATGCCGTCGCACCGCCCGAGAAGGAACAGGCCCGCCGCAACGCTGTGCAGGCGCTGAACGACATCGACTGGGCCGCCAAGGGCAAGACCGTCTCGGTCCGGATCAACGGGCTGGATACGCATTACATGTACCGTGACGTGGTCGACGTGATGGAACAGGCGGGCGACCGCGTTCACACGCTGCTCGTGCCCAAGGTGGGCGTGCCCGCCGACCTCTACATGGTCGAGGCGATGGTGAACCAGATCGAGCAGGGCACCGGCGTTGCGACCCGTGTGGGCCTCGAGGCGCTGATCGAAACCGCGCTCGGCATGGCCAATGTCGAGGCCATCGCGCAGTTCGGCGGCAGGCTGGAAGCCTTGCATTTCGGCGTGGCGGATTACGCGGCCTCGATGCGTGCGCGCACCACGAATATCGGCGGGCTGCACCCCGACTACCCCGGCGACCAGTGGCCCGCCTCGATCCCGCGCCTGGTCATCGCCTGCCGCGCCTACGGCTTGCGCGCCATCGACGGGCCCTTCGGCGATTTCAGCGACCCCGAGGGCTACAAGGCCGGTGCGCGGCGCGCCGCGGCGCTCGGCTGCGAGGGCAAATGGGCGATCCACCCCAGCCAGGTGGTCTATGCCAACGAGGTCTTCAGCCCGCCCGACGCGGAAGTGTCGAAGGCGCAGCGCATCATCGAGGAGCTGCGCGCCGCCGAGGCGCAGGGCAAGGGCGCGGCCAGCCTCGACGGCAAGATGATCGACGCGGCCAGCGAGAAGATGGCCCGCAACGTGATCGACATGGCCAATGCCATCGCCGCGAAACCCATCGC
>JAOARA010000402.1 GCA_025211115.1 Roseicyclus sp.
GCTTCGTTCTCGGCGGCCACGGCGACACGATGGTCCCCTCGGTGCGCTACTCCACCGTCGCGGGCATCCCGCTCCCCGACCTGGTCGAAATGGGCTGGACCACGCAGGAGAAGCTTGACGCGATCGTCCAGCGCACCCGTGACGGCGGCGCGGAAATCGTCGGCCTCCTGAAGACCGGCTCGGCCTTCTACGCGCCCGCGACGTCGGCCATCGAGATGGCCGAGGCCTATCTCAAGGACCAGAAGCGCGTCCTGCCCTGCGCCGCCCATTGCGACGGCGAGTTCGGCCTGAAGAAGATGTATGTCGGCGTGCCCACCGTGATCGGCGCGGGCGGCATCGAGCGCATCGTCGAGATCAAGCTGACCAAGGACGAACAGGCGATGTTCGACAACTCGGTCAACGCCGTGAAGGGCCTCGTCGACGCCTGCAAGCAGATCGACGAAAGCCTCGCCTGACGAGACCCGCGGCGGCCCCGACGACCCGGGGCCGCCGCTTCGCATGACGCGCTCCCCCTCCCCCTATCTCGTCCCCGGTTTCTACGACCGCGCGCTTGCGCAGGGCCGCCACCGCGACATCGTCGGCGGCCGCTGGGAGGAAACCGGTCGCCTGCAACTGGCGCTCCTGCAGGCCCACGGGCTTCAACCCCACCACCGCCTTCTCGACATCGGCGCAGGCGCGCTGCGCCTCGGCTGCAAGGCCGTGCCCTATCTCGCGCCCGGCCATTACCACGCCACCGACGCCAGCCGCGCCCTGATGCTGCGCGGCCGCGAGGCCGAGCTGCCCGACCCCGACCGCCTGCCCGAGGGGCAGCTTGTCGAGGATGCCGCCTTTGCCTTTCCCGGCCTGCCCGCCCATGTCGACTACCTGATCGCATGGGGCGTCTTCACCCACCTGCCCCCCGAGCAGACCGCGCAGGCGCTGGCCCGCATCGCCGCGCGCTGGCCTGCGCCGCGGGTGATCCTCTTCACCGTCTTCCTCGCCGCCGAGGGCCAGACCGGGCCGGTCCGCCAGCCCGACGGCGTCGTCACGCATCCCGACAGGCCGCCCTGGCACATCACCGAAAGCGCCCTTCACGCCATGGCCGAGGCCGCAGGCCTCGCCCCCATCCGTCAACCCGACCGCCTGCCCCGCGGGCAGGCCCTGTTCCGGGCGTGAGGCGGGCGTTTTCCTGCAGGAAAACGAACCCGAAAAACTGCAGTTTTTCGCCCGCCCGTTGACATCCCGAAGCACCCGGAGCCTCATCGCGCCACGCCAACCCGGAGACACCCATGCGCGATTTCGACGCCGAACTTGAACAGCGCCTCTGCCGCTACGCCGCCATCGACAGCCAGTCGGACATGGACAGCCCCGGCAGCCCCTCGACCGCGATCCAGCACCAGATGCTCGACCTCATGGTCGCCGAGCTGACCGAGATCGGTGCGTCCGACGTGGTGAAAACCCCCTACGGCACCGTGCTCGCCACCATCCCCGGCAACGCGCCCGGCCCGACCATCGGCTTTCTCGCCCATGTCGACACCGCGCCGCAGTTCAACGCCACCGGCGTGAAACCCCGCGTGATCCGCGGCTACAACGGCGGCGCGATCACCTTTCCCGACAACCCCGATCTCGTCCTGACGCCCGAGGATTTCCCCTATCTCGCCCAAAAGATCGGGCAGGACCTCGTCACCGCCTCGGGCACCACGCTTCTGGGCGCCGACGACAAGTCGGGCATCGCCGTCATCATGACCGCCGCGCGGCACCTGCTGGAAAACCCCGACCTGCCGCGCCCCACGATCCGCATCGCCTTCACCCCCGACGAGGAAATCGGCCGCGGCGTCCACGCCGACCTGCCGAAAGACCTCGGCGTCGATTTCGCCTATACCTTCGACGGCGGCGACCTGGGCGAGATCGTCTACGAGACCTTCTCGGCCGATTTCGCCGTGGTCACCGTCACCGGCGTGTCGATCCACCCCGGCGAGGCGACCGGCAAGCTGGTCAACGCGATCCACCTCGCCTCCCGCATCGTCGAGACCCTGCCGCAGGCCACCATGACGCCCGAAACCACCGCCGACCGCGAGGGGTTCATCCATGCCGTCGACATGAAGGGCAGCGCCGACCGCATGGTCCTGCGCCTGATCCTGCGCGATTTCGAGCGCGACGGGCTCGAGGCCAAGGGCGCGCTGGTCCGGCAGGTCGCCGCCGCCATCGCCGCCACCGAGCCGCGCGCGAGGATCGAGGTCGAGATCACGCCGCAATACCGCAACATGCGCTACTGGCTGGAGGAGGACATGACCCCCGTCGACCTCGCCCGCGACGCGCTGCGCGAGATCGGGGTGGAGCCGGTCGAAACCGTCATCCGCGGCGGCACCGACGGCTCGCGCCTGACCGAGATGGGCGTGCCCTGCCCCAATCTCTTCACCGGGCAGCAGAACCTGCACGGGCCGCTGGAATACATTTCCGTGCAGGACATGGCCATAGCCACCCGGCTGATGCTCCAGATCGCCGACCGCGCCGCAAGGTGAGTCGTCGCGGCATACGACGGCATACCGAAATCATCGTAAACTTGTGATCACAGCATTTCTGGCCGTGATCACAAATGTCGCTTTTTTGGCCCAAAGCCCTGTCCTGCGGCAGATTGCCGTTTTATTGCGCCTGTGGGTTGTGCTTATCCCGAGTGAAACACCAGCAACGACGGGACAGTTTCATGAACATTCATGAATACCAGGCGAAGGCACTTCTTCGTCAGTACGGCGCACCGGTCAGCGACGGCCGCGTGGTTCTGAAGGCCGAAGAGGCCAAGACCGCGGCAGGCGAGCTTGACGGGCCGCTCTGGGTCGTGAAGGCGCAGATCCACGCCGGCGGCCGCGGCAAGGGCTCCTTCAAGGAAGCCGACGCCGGCGAAAAGGGCGGCGTCCGCCTCGCCAAATCCGTCGAGGAAGCCGCCGAGGAAGCCAAGAAGATGCTCGGCCGCACGCTGGTCACGCATCAGACCGGCCCGGCGGGCAAGCAGGTCAACCGCATCTACATCGAAGACGGCTCGGGCATCGAGCGCGAGCTCTATCTCGCGCTGCTCGTGGATCGCCAGACCAGCCGCGTCTCCTTCGGCTGCTCGACCGAGGGCGGCATGGACATCGAAGAGGTCGCCGCCGCGACCCCCGAAAAGATCCTGTCCTTCTCCGTCGATCCGGCCAGCGGCTACCAGCCCTTCCACGGCCGCCGCATCGCCTTCTCGCTGGGCCTCACCGGCAAGCAGGTCAAGGAATGCGTCGCGCTGATGGGCCTTCTCTACAAGGCCTTCGTCGAGAAGGACATGGAGATGCTCGAGATCAACCCGCTGATCGTCACCGACGAGGGCTCGCTCAAGGTGCTCGACGCCAAGCTCGGCTTCGACGGCAACGCGGTCTACCGCCACGCCGACATCGCCGCGCTGCGCGACGAGACCGAGGAAGACCCCAAGGAACTGGCCGCCTCCAAGTATGACCTGAACTACATCGCGCTCGACGGCGAGATCGGCTGCATGGTCAACGGCGCGGGCCTTGCCATGGCGACGATGGACATCATCAAGCTCTACGGCTCGGAACCCGCCAACTTCCTCGACGTGGGCGGTTCGGCCACCAAGGAAAAGGTGACCGAGGCCTTCAAGATCATCACCTCGGACGAGAACGTCAAAGGCATCCTCGTCAACATCTTCGGCGGCATCATGCGCTGCGACATCATCGCCGAAGGCGTGGTCGCCGCGGTCAAGGAAGTGGGCCTCCAGGTGCCGCTCGTCGTCCGCCTCGAAGGCACGAATGTCGAGAAGGGCAAGGAGATCATCAACGCCTCCGGCCTGAACGTCATCGCCGCCGACAACCTCAGCGACGCGGCCGAGAAGATCGTCAAGGCGGTCAAGGGCTGACCGGAACCACCCCGCATGCGCCTGATCCAGATCCATGCCGGCATCCACAAGACCGGGTCCAAGGCGATCCAGCACAAGCTGGCGCGCCTTGCCCCCGATCTGGCCGCGCACGGGGTCGCCCTGCCGAATTTCGGCAGCCGCGGCAACGGACATCATGCGCTTGCGGGGTTCACCACCGCCCCCGAGGCCTGCGCGCAGGCCTGGGGCACCCTCGAAGCGGCACTCGACGCCGCCCCGCAAGGGCGCGTGCTGCTCAGCTCCGAGCATCTGATCGGCGCCGATCCCGAACGGCTCAAGGCCGCGCTCGACCGGCTCGGCCCGCAGCGCACGCGGCTGCACGTCTACGTCCGGCCGCATGTCGCGCTCTTCACCTCGCTCTACCTGCAGCGCGTGAAGGCCGGATCGGCCATCGTCGCCCCCGCCACCCTCGCCGAGACCTACGCGCAGGGCCCCGAGTTTGACTACGTCCCCGCCATCGAGCGCTTCATCGAGGTCTTCGGCCCCGAGGCCGTCCGGGTGCGGGAATTCGACCCCGACCGCTTCGAGGGCGGCAGCCTGATCGCCGACGCCTTCGCCTTTCTCGACCTGCCCGCGGCGCTTCTGCCCAAGGCGACCGAGGGCGGCGACGAGATCGTCAACCCCACCCCCACCGCCGAACAGGCCGCGCTGCTGCTCGCGCTGGCCCGGCGGCTGCGCCCCGCCCTGCCCGAGGGCCAAGACGCCCAGCCGATCCGCAAGGCGCTCTCGACCTTCTTCACCGCGCTGCGCGCGGGCCTGCCGGACCCCGGCAACCGCTATCGCCTGCCGATGCCGCTGCAGCGCGCCATCGCCGAGCATACCGCGCCGCAGCGCGCGGCCTTCGCCCACAGGCTCGACCGCCCCGCCAGCGCCGCGTTCCTCTCCGAACCGCTGGCAGCAGGAGCGCCGCTCGGCACGCTGCCCCTCGCGCCGCTGCGCGATGCGCTCGCCGCCACCGCCACGCGGCTCCGCGACATGGGCCAGCCCGCGCTCGCCCGCGTCACCGATGCGCTTGCCCATGAGCTGCAGGCCGCGGCCGGGCCCGCGGGCCTTGCGCTCGCCGACCTGCCGGCCCCCCGCACGACGGAGGCCGCCGCATGAGACGCGCGTTCTGGTCCGCCCTCCACCTTGCCGGCGCCACGCTGTTCCTGGTCCTGATCGCCCTGCGCGCCGCCAGCGCAGGCGCACCGCCCGCCACCGCCGATCTCGCCATCGGTGCCTTCGCCGACACCTGCACCGTCCGCGGCCTCACCGCCGAGGCGGCCGAGGACCGGATGCGCGACTTCGTCGCCGCCGAGGGCGGGGTGGGCCTGCCCTTCCGGCTCGAGTTCTACGACATCACCCTGCAGCCGACGACCCTGCCCGTGACACCCGGCACCGACCGCCGCTGCGAGGTGGCCTTTCCCGGCAATCACACCGCCCCCGCGACCGAGGCGCTGCTGGCGCTGATGGCCCGCCCGCCGGTCTTCGGCACGCCGATCCCGCTGCCCATCACCCATTCCCCCGCGCCGGGCACCGCCTTCATCGAGGGCCGGCAGCTCAACCCGCGCGTCGCCGCCGTGGTGCATGTCGGCACCCGCGACACCGACGCGGGCCCCGAGACCTTCCTCAACGTCGAGCGGCTGAAGCCGGAGGTGGCACAATGACCGCCCCCCGCAGCCCCGCCGATGCCTTGCCGCGTGCCGACCGTGTCAGCGCGCATTCCGCCCCCCCTTCGCCGATCCCCGCGGGCCGCAAGCCCGATGTGACCGGCGGGCTCCTCTTCCAATAACGACAAAGGGACAGACATGGCCGTTCTCGTCGACGAAAACACCAAGGTGATCTGCCAGGGCTTCACCGGCTCGCAGGGCACCTTCCACTCCGAACAGGCCATCGCCTACGGCACCAAGATGGTCGGCGGCGTCACGCCCGGCAAGGGCGGCATGACCCATCTCGACCTGCCGGTCTTCGACAGCGTCCACGAGGCGAAGCACGCCACCGACGCCAACGCCAGCGTGATCTACGTGCCGCCGCCCTTCGCCGCCGACTCGATCCTCGAGGCGATCGACGCCGAGATGGAACTGATCGTCTGCATCACCGAGGGTATCCCGGTGCTCGACATGATGCGCGTGAAGCGCGCGCTGGAAGGGTCCAAGTCGCGCCTGATCGGGCCGAACTGCCCCGGCGTGATGACCCCCGACGCCTGCAAGATCGGCATCATGCCCGGTTCGATCTTCAAGCGCGGCTCGGTCGGCGTCGTGTCCCGTTCGGGCACGCTGACCTATGAGGCCGTCAAGCAGACCTCGGACGTGGGCCTCGGCCAGTCCTCGGCCGTCGGCATCGGCGGCGACCCGATCAAGGGCACCGAACATATCGACGTGCTCGAGATGTTCCTCGCCGACCCCGAGACGCAGTCGATCATCATGATCGGCGAGATCGGCGGCTCCGCCGAGGAAGAGGCCGCCCAGTTCCTCGCAGACGAGAAGAAAAAGGGCCGCTGGAAGCCGACCGCCGGTTTCATCGCGGGCCGCACCGCCCCTCCGGGCCGCCGCATGGGCCACGCGGGCGCCATCGTCGCCGGTGGCAAGGGCGACGCCGAGAGCAAGATCGAGGCGATGAAATCCGCCGGCATCGTGGTGGCCGACAGCCCCGCGGGCCTCGGCGAGGCCGTGCTGAAGGCCATCGGCTGACACGAACCCGGCCGGGTGCCCCGACCTCGGGGCGCCCGGTGCCACCGCACCCCTCGAAGCCGCGTGACAAGGGCCCGGCACGGACCCTTTTCCCGAGGCTTCAGCGCCCGACGCCATTTCGACCGTCCGGGAGGACCACAGGATGACCGACCAGAGCCCCAACGACCAGTTCCACGCCTCCAGCTTCATGCAGGGCCACAACGCGGCCTATCTCGAACAGCTCTACGCGCAATACGCGAACGATCCGAATGCCGTGGACGAGGCATGGCGCGATTTCTTCGCCGCCCTCGGCGACCCCGCGCAGGATGCGCAGGCCGAAGCACAAGGGCCGAGCTGGGCGCGCCGCGACTGGCCGCCGACCCCCAGCGACGACCTGACCGCCGCGCTGACCGGCGAATGGGCGCTGCCCGCCGCCGACGAGGCCAAGGCCGCCGGCAAGAAGATCAAGGAAAAGGCCGCCGAGAAGGGCGTCGAGATCACCGACGCGCAGGTCCAGCGCGCGGTTCTCGACAGCATCCGCGCGCTGATGATCATCCGCGCCTACCGCATCCGCGGGCATCTGGTGGCCGACCTCGACCCGCTGGGGATGCGCGACCAGACCCCGCACCCCGAGCTCGATCCGAAATCCTACGGCTTCACCGAGGCCGACATGGATCGCCCGATCTTCATCGACAACGTGCTCGGCCTGCAGATGGCCTCGATGCGCCAGATCGTCGAGATCGTGAAGCGCACCTACTGCGGCACCTTCGCGCTGCAATACATGCACATCTCCGACCCCGAACAGGCCAGCTGGCTGAAAGAGCGGATCGAGGGCTACGGCAAGGAAATCCAGTTCACCCGCGAGGGGCGCAAGGCGATCCTCAACAAGCTGGTCGAGGCCGAAGGCTTCGAAAAGTTCCTCCATGTGAAATACATGGGCACCAAGCGTTTCGGCCTTGACGGCGGCGAGGCGCTGATCCCCGCGATGGAGCAGATCATCAAGCGCGGCGGCGCGCTGGGTCTGAAGGAGATCGTGATCGGCATGCCCCACCGCGGCCGCCTGTCGGTGCTGGCCAACGTGATGGGCAAGCCCTACCGCGCGATCTTCAACGAGTTCCAGGGCGGCAGCTTCAAGCCCGAGGATGTCGACGGCTCGGGCGACGTGAAATACCACCTCGGGGCAAGCTCCGACCGCGAGTTCGACGGCAATTCCGTCCACCTCTCGCTCACCGCGAACCCCTCGCACCTCGAGGCGGTGAACCCCGTCGTTCTCGGCAAGGTCCGCGCCAAGCAGGACCAGCTGGGCGACACCGAGCGGCGGCAGGTCATGGCCGTCCTGCTGCACGGCGACGCGGCCTTTGCCGGCCAGGGCGTCGTGGCCGAAGGCTTCGGCCTGTCGGGCCTGCGCGGCCACCGCACCGGCGGCACGATGCATATCGTGGTGAACAACCAGATCGGCTTCACCACCGCCCCGCATTTCAGCCGCTCCAGCCCCTACCCCACCGCCATCGCCCTGATGGTCGAGGCGCCGATCTTCCACGTCAACGGCGACGACCCCGAGGCCGTGGTCCACGCCGCCAAGGTCGCCACCGAGTTCCGCCAGAAATTCGGCAAGGACGTCGTGCTCGACATCTTCTGCTACCGCCGCTTCGGTCACAACGAGGGCGATGAGCCCATGTTCACCAACCCGGCGATGTACAACCGCATCAAGCGCCACAAGACCACGCTCCAGCTCTACACCGAGCGGCTGGTCAAGGACGGGCTGATCCCCGAGGGCGAGATCGAGGATGCCAAGGCCGCTTTCCAGGCCAAGCTCAACGACGAGTTCGAGGCCGGCAAGGAATACAAGCCCAACAAGGCCGACTGGCTCGACGGGCGCTGGTCGCACCTCAACCGCGAGGGCGAGGAATACCAGCGCGGCGAGACCGCCATCAAACCCGAGACCATGGCCGAGATCGGCCGCGCCCTGACCACCGCGCCCGAGGGCTTCACGCTCCACAAGACGGTGGGCCGCCTGCTCGAGACCAAGAAGCAGATGTTCGAGAGCGGCGAAGGCTTCGACTGGGCCACCGCCGAGGCGCTCGCCTTCGGCTCCCTCCTGACCGAGGGGTATCCCGTCCGCCTCGCCGGGCAGGACAGCACCCGCGGCACCTTCTCGCAGCGCCATTCCGGCCTGATCGACCAGCAGACCGAAGACCGCTACTACCCCCTCAACCATATCCGCGAGGGGCAGTCGCGCTACGAGGTCATCGACTCGATGCTCTCCGAATACGCGGTCCTCGGGTTCGAATACGGCTACTCCCTCGCCGAGCCCAACTCGCTGGTGATGTGGGAAGCGCAGTTCGGCGATTTCGCCAACGGCGCGCAGATCATGTTCGACCAGTTCATCTCGTCCGGCGAACGCAAGTGGCTGCGGATGTCGGGCCTCGTGATGCTCCTGCCCCACGGCTACGAGGGCCAGGGCCCCGAGCATTCCTCGGCCCGGCTCGAACGCTTCCTGCAGATGTGCGCCGAGGACAACTGGATCGTCGCCAACTGCACCACGCCCGCCAACTACTTCCACATCCTGCGCCGCCAGATCCACCGCAGCTTCCGCAAGCCGCTGGTGCTGATGACGCCGAAATCGCTCCTGCGTCACAAGCTGGCGATTTCCGATGCCGCGGATTTCACCACCGGCTCCAGCTTCCACCGCGTGCTCTGGGATGACGCCGAAAAGGGCCATTCCGACACCAAGCTGGCCGCCGATGACAAGATCCGCCGCGTCGTGATCTCGTCGGGCAAGGTCTATTACGACCTGCTCGAGGAACGCGACGCCCGCGGCATCGACGATGTCTACCTCCTGCGCCTCGAGCAGTTCTATCCCTTCCCGGCGCTCGCGCTGATGAAGGAGCTGGAGCGTTTCAAGGGCGCCGAGATCGTCTGGTGCCAGGAAGAGCCCAAGAACCAGGGCGGCTGGAGCTATGTCGAGCCCAACCTCGAATGGGTGCTGACCCGGATCGGCGCCACCCACACACGGCCCCGCTACGCGGGCCGCGCGGCCTCGGCCTCGCCCGCGACGGGCCTCGCCAGCCAGCACAAGGCACAACAAAACGCGCTCGTGAACGATGCGCTGACCATCGAAGGGTAACAAAGATGTCCATTGAAGTCCGCGTCCCCACCCTGGGCGAAAGCGTCACCGAGGCGACCGTGGCCACCTGGTTCAAGAAGCCGGGCGACGCCGTGGCCGTCGATGAAATGCTCTGCGAGCTGGAAACCGACAAGGTCACGGTCGAGGTTCCCTCGCCCGCCGCAGGCACGCTCGGCGACATCGTCGCCGGCGAAGGCGAGACCGTGGGCGTCGACGCCCTGCTCGCCACCCTGACCGAAGGCGCGGGCGCGGCGGCCGCCCCCGCCGCCGCCAAACCCGCCGAGGCCCCCGCCGCGGCGGCCGAAGCGGTCGATGTCATGGTCCCCACGCTGGGCGAAAGCGTGACCGAGGCCACCGTCGCCACCTGGTTCAAGCAGCCCGGCGACGCGGTCCAGCAGGACGAGATGCTCTGCGAACTCGAGACCGACAAGGTCTCGGTCGAAGTGCCCGCGCCCGCCTCGGGCACGCTGTCGGAAATCATCGCCAAGGAAGGCGACACCGTTCAGGCGAACGGCAAGCTCGCCGTCATCTCGGGCGGTGCCGCCGGTGCCGCCGCAGCCCCCGCCGCGGCCCCGGCAGCAGCCCCCGCCGCCTCCGCAGGAGGCAAGGACGTGGCCAACGCCCCCTCCGCCGAAAAGCTGATGGCCGAAAAGGGCCTGAGCGCGGACCAGGTCACGGGCACAGGCCGTGACGGCCGCATCATGAAGGAAGACGTGATGAAAGCCGCCTCCGCCCCTGCCCCCGCGGCATCGGCCCCCGCGCCCGCCGCGCAAGCCCCCCGCGCGCCCAGCCCGGCCGAGGATGCCGCGCGCGAGGAACGGGTCAAGATGACCCGCCTGCGCCAGACCATCGCCCGCCGCCTGAAGGACGCGCAGAACACCGCCGCGATCCTGACGACCTACAACGAGGTCGACATGGGCGCCGTCATGGACATCCGCAAGGAATACAAGGACGCCTTCGAGAAGAAGCACGGCGTGCGCATGGGCTTCATGTCCTTCTTCACCAAGGCCTGCGTCCACGCCCTGCAGGAGGTGCCCGAGGTCAACGCCGAGATCGACGGAACCGAGATCGTCTACAAGAACTACGTCCACATGGGCGTGGCGGCCGGCACCCCGCAGGGCCTCGTCGTGCCGGTGATCCGTGACGTTCACCTGAAAAGCTTCGCCCAGATCGAGAAGGAGATCGGCGAGAAGGGCAAGCGCGCCCGTGACGGCAAGCTGTCCATGGCCGAGATGCAGGGCGGCACCTTCACGCTGTCCAATGGCGGCGTCTACGGCTCGCTCATGTCCTCGCCCATCCTGAACCCGCCGCAGTCGGGCATCCTCGGGATGCACAAGATCCAGGATCGCGTGATGGTCTACAACGGCCAGATGGTCATCCGCCCGATGATGTATCTCGCGCTCAGCTACGACCACCGCATCGTCGACGGCAAGGGCGCGGTGACCTTCCTCGTCCGCGTGAAAGAGGCGCTGGAAGATCCCCGTCGTCTCCTGATGGACCTGTGATCAAGGGGGCCGGGCTCCCCCCCCGCCCTCCCGCCCCCCGCCCCCCTAACGCGGGCCTTCCGCCGGGCACGCCCCGCAACAAGGACGTAGGCCGGGCTGCAGCCCGGCACCACCGGACCGAACCCATGACCCCCGAACTTACCGTCCTCACCCTCGCCGCCCTCCTGCAGATGGCGCAGATGGTCCTCTACTCCATCGCCGGCAACGCGCAGGCGGGGTCCAAGGCCGCCATGGGCCCCCGCGACGAGAAGATCGAGCTGACCGGCACCGCGGGCCGTCTGCAGCGCGCGATGAACAATCATTTCGAGGGGCTGATCCTCTTCGGGATCGCCGTGACCGTCGTGACCCTCTCGGGCAGCGCCAGCGCGCTCACCGCCGCTTGCGCCTGGGCCTACCTGGTCGCGCGCATCCTCTACATTCCCGCCTATGCCCTCGGCCTCGCGCCGGGCCGCAGCCTCGTCTGGGCCCTGGGCTGGTTTGCCACGCTCATCATGCTCCTCGCCGCCCTTTTCGGCGGCGGCGGCGCGTGACATCCCGTATGTACAGCATGTGTACAGGGTGTGTACGCCCTGTGTACGCCCGAATTTCGACAGGAGGACCCCATGTCCAGCTATGACGTCATCATCATCGGTTCCGGCCCCGGCGGCTATGTCTGCGCCATCCGCTGCGCGCAGCTCGGCCTCAAGACCGCCGTCGTGGAAGGCCGCGAGACGCTTGGCGGCACCTGCCTCAACATCGGCTGCATCCCGTCCAAGGCGCTGCTGCATGCCTCCCACCAACTCCATGAAGCGGAACACAATTTCGCCAAGATGGGCCTGAAGGGCAAAGCCCCCTCGGTCGACTGGCCGCAGATGCAATCCTACAAGGACGATGTCATCGGCCAGAACACCAAGGGCATCGAGTTCCTGTTCAAGAAGAACAAGATCGACTGGCGCAAGGGCGGGGGCTCGATCCCCGAGGCCGGCAAGGTCAAGGTCGGTGACGAGATCCACGAGGCGAAAAACGTAATCATCGCAACGGGTTCCACGCCCTCCGCC
>JAOARA010000403.1 GCA_025211115.1 Roseicyclus sp.
CGAGGAAACCGCGCTGCCCTTCTCCGACCACGACCTTTACGCGCGGGCTGTCACCCTGTTTGGCGAGGCTGTCGCGGGCCGGGGTCGCCCCTCGGCCGACGGGGCGGATGGCGTGAAGTCGCTGGCCGTCGCCGAGGCGGTGGCCGAGGCGGCTCGAACGGGGCGCCGCGTCGCGGTCGATTACGGCGGGATCTGAACGATGGGCAAGCATGTCACCGCGGCCGAGGCCGTCGCCCGCATTCCCGACGGTGCCGTCGTGACCGTGTCGTCGTCGTCGGCGCTGGGCTGTCCCGACGCGGTGCTGGCCGCCCTCGGGGCGCGTTTCGAGGCCGAGGGGCACCCGCGCGGTCTGACCACGCTGCACCCGATCGCGGCGGGCGACATGTATGGCGTGAAGGGCGTGGACCATATCGCGCGCGACGGGCTGCTCGACCGGATCATCGCGGGCAGCTACCCGTCCGGGCCCTCGTCGCTGCCGATGCCCGAGATCTGGAAGATGGTCGTCGAGGACCGCGTCGCGGCCTATAACGTGCCCTCGGGCATCCTGTTCGACATGCACCGCGACGTTGCCGCGCGCCGCCCCGGCGTGCTGACCAGGGTCGGGCTTCAGACCTTCGTCGACCCGATCCGCGAGGGCTGCGCGATGAATGCGCGCGCCGCCGCAGCACCCATCGTCAGCCGTGCGGAGTTCGGCGGCGAGACATGGCTGCATTTCCCGAACATCGTGCCGGATGTCGCCATCATCCGGGCGACCACCGCGGATGAGCGGGGCAACCTGACCTATGAGCACGAAGGCGCGTATCTGGGTGCGCTCGACCAGGCCATCGCCGTGCGCAACCACGGCGGGCTTGTCATAGCGCAGGTCAAGCGGATGACCGCGGCGGGCAGCCTCCGGCCGCATGACGTGCATGTGCCGGGGCATCTCGTCGACCTGATCGTGGTGGCCCCCGACCAGAAGCAGACCACCGAAACCCCGTATGATCCCGCCATCTCGGGCGAGATCATGCGGCCATGGGACAGTTTCAGCCTTGCCGAGCATGGCGTCGAAAAGATCATCGCCCGCCGTGCGGCGATGGAATTGCGCCGCGGTCAGACTGCGAACCTCGGCTTCGGCATATCGGCCATGGTGCCGCGCATCCTTCTGGAAGAAGGCCATGCGCAAGCGGTGACATGGGCCATCGAACAGGGCGCGGTGGGGGGCATGCCCCTCACCGGTTTCGCCTTCGGCTGCGCGTCGAATGCCGATGCCTTCGTGCCCTCGCCCAACCAGTTCACCTATTTCCAGGGCGGCGGCTTCGACGTCAGTTTCCTGTCCTTCCTCGAGGTGGACGTGGAAGGGAACGTGAACGTCTCGAAGCTGGGCAAGAAACCTTACCTGACCGCCGGGTGCGGCGGCTTCGTCGACATCACGGCCCATGCGAAGAAGATCGTCTTCTCGGGCTATTTCGAGGCCGCGGCAGAGCTTGAGTTGACCGACACCGGCCTGCGCGTCGCCCGGCCCGGCAAGTTCACCAAGATGGTCGAGGCCGTGGAGCATGTCACCTTCTCCGGCGCGCGCGCCGTGGCGCAGGGGCAAGACGTGATCTACGTGACGGAACGTTGCGTGATCCGCCTGACCGCGGAGGGGTTGGTCGCCACCGAGATCATGCCGGGGATCGACCCCGCCCGCGACATCGAGGCGGCGAGCGGCGGGCGCGTGCGCGTCGCCCCCGATGCCGTCACCCTGCCCCTGTCGCTTCTGCGCGACGCGCCGATGGGGCTGGACCTGTGAGCGCGGTTCACCTGCAGATCGACGGGCCCGTCGCCCATGTCGTGCTGGACAACCCGGCCAAGCTCAACGCCTTCACGCCCGAGATGCTGGCGCAACTCGAGGCGCATTGCGCCACGCTTGAGCGCGCGGCGGCGGTGCGCTGCGTGATCCTGCGGTCCGAGGGGGAGAGGGCGTTTTGCGCCGGGGCCGACATCAAGGCATGGGCGCCCCTGTCGCCCTTCGATTTCGCCCGCCACTGGGTGCGCGAGGGGCATCGCATCTTCGACCGGCTGGCGCGGCTTTCGAAGCCGACCATCGGGGTGTTGCAGGTGCATGCCTTCGGCGGCGGGCTGGAGCTGGCCGCGTGCTGCGACATCCGCGTGATGGCGCTGGGTGCGACGCTCGGGTTGCCCGAGGCGCAGGTGGGCATCGTGCCGGGCTGGTCGGGCACGCAACGCCTGTTGCGGTTGCTGCCGGAACCGGTGGTGAAAGAGATGGCGCTGTTCGGGCGGCGGATCGATGCGCCGCGCGCCCTTGGGCTGGGTTTCGTGGCCGAGGTGGCCGACGATCCGCGCGCGGTGGCCGAAACCATTGCTGCGGGGGTGCTGAAGGCCGCACCGCGCGCCACGGAGGTGGCCAAGTATCAAATCCACGCCGGTGTCGGCGAAGACCCCGCCGCGATGATCGAGGCGCTGGGCGGCGGCATGATCGGTGCCAGCGCCGACAAGGCCGAGGGCGTCGCGGCCTTCGCCGAGAAACGCAAACCCGAATTCCCCGGAAGCTGAGCCATGCAGGACCTCACCGTCATTCCCGCCTCCAACGCCGCCACGCTTCCGGCCGCGCCGATGACGCTGCGCCATTGGATCGGCGGCGCGTGGGTCGACAGCACCGATGGGGCCACCAGCGAGCGCCGTTCGCCCGCGCATGGCGTGTCGGTCTCCATTGCGGCGAAAGCTGGCCGGGCCGAGGCCGAGGCCGCGATCGCCGCGGCGCGCGCGGCCTTCGACGCGGGCGGTTGGAGCCGCTCCTCGGGCAAGGACCGGGCGACGCTTCTTCTGAAGGTTGCCGAGCTGATCGACCGCGACCGGCAGGCCATCGCGCGGCAGGAGGTGCTGGAATCGGGCAAGCCGATCACGCAGGCGCTGGCCGAGATCGAGGGGGGCGCCGACCTCTGGCGCTATGCCGCGGCGCTGGCGCGCACGATGCATGGCGACAGCCACAATTCCCTCGGCCCCGACATGCTGGGCCTCGTGCTGAAAGAGCCCATCGGCGTCGTCTCGCTTATCTGCCCATGGAATTTCCCCTTCCTGATCGTCTCGCAGAAACTGCCCTTCGCGCTGGCGGCGGGCTGCACGGCGGTGATCAAACCCTCGGAACTGACGCCGGGCACGACGGTGATGCTGGGCGGGCTTCTGGAAGAAGCGGGTCTTCCGGCCGGTGTCTGCAACATCGTGCTGGGCTACGGCGACCCGGTGGGCGAGGTGCTTTCGACCGACGCTCGCGTCGACATGGTGTCCTTCACCGGCTCGACCGGCGTCGGCAAGCGCATCACCGCCGCGGCAAGTGCCACGCTGAAAAAGGTCAGTCTCGAGCTTGGCGGCAAGAACCCGCAGGTGATCTTCCCCGATGCCGATCTCGACCAGGCCGCCGATGCCATCGCCTTCGGCGTCTATTTCAACGCGGGCGAATGCTGCAACTCGGGCAGCCGGATCATCGTGCATGAGGACGTGGCCGAGGCGCTGACCGAAAAGGTCGTGGCGCTCAGCCGCCGGGTGCCCTTCGGCGATCCGCTCGACCCGCGCACGCAGGTGGGCGCGATCATCTCGCCCGAGCATCTGGCCAAGATCGACGGTTATGTCCGCGGCGCGGTGGCCGCGGGCGCGCGTGTCGCGCTGGGCGGCGGCGCGCTGGAGGTCGGCGGCCTTGGCGCACAGTTCTACCAGCCGACCATCGTGACGGATGTGCGCCCCGAGATGCCCATCGCCACCGAAGAGGTGTTCGGCCCGGTCCTGTCGGTCCTGACCTTTCGCACCCTCGATCAGGCCATCGCGCTGGCGAACGACGCGGCCTACGGCCTGTCGGCGGGTGTCTGGAGCAGCGATGTCTCCACCTGCCTCGACTTTGCGCGGCGCGTGCAGGCGGGCACGGTCTGGACGAACACCTGGATGGACGGCTTCGCCGAACTGCCCTTTGGCGGGTTCAAGCAAAGCGGGCAGGGGCGCGAGCTGGGGCGCTACGGGATCGAGGAGTTTCTCGAGGTGAAGACCGTGCAGATGCGCATCGGCCAGACCCGCGGGGCCTGGGTCGCATGACCCTAGCGCGGCGGGTCGGGGTGGAACAGCATGTTCAGCCCCTCGGGCGGTTCGCCCGCCATGCGACGCAGCAACATGCCTGCGATCGTTCGGCCCGTCGCGCGCAGGTCTTCGAAGACGGTGTCGATCTGCGGGCGGATGTTGTCGAAGATCGGCGAGGCGCGTTTCGCAACGATATCGGCGTCTATGCCGTGGACGGCGCCGGTATCGGCAAGGGCCGCCAGCGTGACCATGGCGGTGACCTCGCCCACGCAGACATACCCGTCGGGCGGGGTCGGGCCGCGGCGTGCCTGCGTCAGCGCCTCGGCGATCTCGCGCGTGGGGCTGTCGAGGGTGACGCCCGCGACGATCTCGTATTCGATCCCCGCGGCACGGGCGGCCGAGACGAAGCCGTAGCGCAGGTGCTGGGTGAAGGTGAACTGCTCGCCCGGCAACACGAGGCTGAGGCGCGAGCGCCCCTTGGCGACCAGCCGCTCGACGGCGGCGCGGGCAAAGGCCTCGTTGTCGAAATCGACCCATGGATGGGGCGTGGTGAACTCGGTGCGGCCATGGCTGACGAAGGGGAAATCCGCCTCCATCAGCAGGCGGACGCGGGGGTCGAAGGCCTCGGTCCGGGTGAACAGCATACCGTCGGCAAGGTTGTTGCGCAGGATCGTGCGGACGGGGGCAAGGCGATCTTCGCCGGGGCTGTCGGGCACGACGGTCACGGCATATCCGGTGCCGGCCAGCGCCTCGGTGATGCCGGACAGAACCTCATGGGTGAAGCCGAGAAACTCGTGTTCCGTGTTGAGCAGAAGGCTGATGACCTGGGTGCGCCCGGTGCGCAGCCTGCGGGCGGCGTGGTCGGGCACGTAACCCAGGCGC
>JAOARA010000404.1 GCA_025211115.1 Roseicyclus sp.
CCCATCTTCCTGAGGTGGAAGAGCACCGATTTGCCCATCGGGTCTGTCTCGGGCCGGGGGCCGGGCGGTGGCGCCTGGCCCTTCTGGCTCTCGGCCATCATGCTGGCGTGCTGCGGCATGATCGCCTGGAACTGGTGGCGGGGGACCTCTCCGCCATCGCAATCCGACGAGCCGTTTCTCGATGCCTACGGCTGGCGGATGGTGATCTTCGTGGGGGGCGGCGTGATCGGTTTCGTGGCCCTGATCGAGGTCATCTCGATGTATGGGGCGATTGCCGTCTTCCTGTTCTATTACCTGCGCTTTCTCGGGCGTCACGGCTGGGGCCTGAGCCTCGGGCTGTCGCTGGTGACCCCGATCCTGTTCTTCTTCTTTTTCGAAGGCGCGATGCAGATCACGATGCCGACGGGCCTGTCCTTCACGGACCCGGTCTTCGACATCCTTTATGAAATCATCTACTAGGTCAGGCGCCTCAAGACATGGAAATCCTGTCACTTCTCGGCGACGGCATGCTGCTGGCGCTGCAACCGCTCAATCTCATGCTGATCATCGTCGGCGTGACCATCGGACTGTTCATCGGGGCGATGCCGGGGCTGGGGTCGGTCAACGGGGTTGCGATCCTGTTGCCGATCACCTTTCTCGTGCCGCCCTCGGGGGCGATCATCTTCCTTGCGGCGATCTACTACGGCGCGATGTATGGCGGCGCGATCTCGTCGATCACGCTGGGCATTCCGGGCGCCTCGACGGCGGTCGCCACGACCTTCGACGGCAGGCCGCTGGCGCGGCAGGGGCGGGCGTCGCTTGCGCTGGTGACGGCGGCCATCGCCTCCTTCATCGGGGGGACGGTCGCCAATGTCTTCTTCACCGCCTTCGCGCCGCTTCTGGCCAGTGTCGCGCTCAGTTTCGGCCCGCCCGAGATCTTCGCGCTGATGCTGCTGGCCTTTGCCACCTTCGTGGGGCTGGGGGGCGATGACATCCCGAAAACGATCTTCTCGATCTGTTTCGGGCTGGTGCTGGGGGCCATCGGTTTCGACCAGATCTCGGGCGCGCCGCGGTTGGTGCTGTTCGACATCAACGGCTTCCTGCAGGGCATCGGCTTCCTCGTGCTGGCCATCGGGGTTTACGGCATCGGCGAGATGCTCTGGACCATCGAGCAATCCCGCGGCGATGTCGAAAGCACGACGCCCAAGATGACCGCCAAGGGCATGGTCGCCGACACGGCCGAGTCCATGCGCCGCGGCTGGAAGGGGACGGCCATCGGCTCGGTCCTGGGCTTCTTCGTGGGCATCCTGCCCGCGGCGGGGGCGACGCCCGCCTCGCTCATGTCCTACGGCGTGGCCAAGATGGTCAGCCGCACGCCCAAGGAGTTCGGGCGCGGCAACCCCGACGGCGTGGCGGCGCCCGAGGCCGCGAACAACTCGGCCTCGACCGGGTCGATGCTGCCGATGCTGACGTTGGGCATTCCCGGCTCGCCCACCACGGCGATCCTGCTGGGCGGCATGGTGATCTGGGGGCTGGTGCCCGGCCCGATGCTGTTCGTGAACGAGACCGAGTTCGTCTGGGGCCTGATCGGATCCTTCTACATCTCGAACATCGCGGCGGTGCTGATCAACCTCGCCTTCATCCCGGTCTTCATCTGGATGCTGCGGATGCCGTTCACGATCCTTGCGCCGATGATCTTCGTGCTGTCCATCGCCGGCGGCTTCGCGGCGACGCGGGACATGTTCGACATCTGGCTGATCGTGATCTTCGGGCTGGGGGCCTTTGTCCTGCGGCGCTTCGACTACCCGCTGGCCCCCGCGGTGCTGGCCATCGTGCTCGGCCCCATCGCCGAGCCGACGCTGCGCCAGTCGCTTCTGCTGTCCTCGGGCGATCCGTCGATCTTCTTCACCCGGCCGGTCGCGGGGCCGATCACGGTGGTGGCGCTGATCCTGATCCTGCTGCCTTTGCTCAAGCTGCTGCGGCGGGGCAAGGCGGCCGAGGGGGCGGGCCGACCGTCGTGAGACGCGGTGACGCCTCGGCGGGTCTACCGGCCGGGTGCAGGCAACGCCCGAGGGGCTGACGCCCTGCATCTGGCCGAGGAGACTGGCGGGCCTTGCCCGCATCCTCGGGAGCGAACCAGCCTGAGTGCGGGGCGCGCCCAAAGATGCGCGCCCCGCCCGTTGCGTCAGAGCAGCGTGACCTGCCCGGTTGCGATGTCATGCATCGCGCCCACGATCACCAGCTCGCCCGCCTCGACCATGCCGGCGAGCACCTCGCTCGTGTCGAGGATGTTCTGAACGGCAAGCGAGACGTTGCTGTCGGCCACCCGCTGCACGAATTCGCTGCCGGACGAGCTGCGCACCGCGACCGGGCCCGCCGCGGCGACCGCGGGTTCGATGTTCTGCAACATCGCCGTCAGGTTGCCCAGCTCGACCTGGTCCACCGCGCCTTTGACCGCCCCGCATTGCGTATGGCCCAGCACGACGATGGCCTTGGCCCCCGCGACGCGGCAGGCGAACTCGAGGCTGCCGATGATGTCGGTGTTCACGAAATTGCCCGCGACGCGGGCGGTGAAGATGTCGCCGATCCCCTGGTCGAAGACCAGCTCGGGGGGCACGCGGCTGTCGATGCAGCCCACCACCGCGGCGATGGGATACTGCCCTTCGGAGGTCAGCCGCACCTGGGCCGCGAAATCGCAGTTGACCATGTTGCCCGACACGAAGCGCGCGTTGCCCGCCATCAGCTCATCCACCACGCCTTGCGGCGTGAAGCCCGCCTGGCGGTCGGCCGTCGGCATGGCGCAGACCGTCGCCGTGGCCCGCGTTGCGGTCAGCCCGACCGCAGTCGCCGCGACCGTGCTGTAAAAGAAGCCTCGTCTTGAGATACCCATCGTGAATTACCACCCACTGTTGACACTGTTTACGTTTCACATGCCGCACGCGCCCTCCCGCAGGCTGACCGGTCCGGCCCCCTCGAGCCATGACCGCCCCCGAACGGGGCTTTGCGCCCACCCCCCTAAACTGGCGGGCTGTTCGCCCCGATCAAGGTATTGTTTCTGTGCGCAGGGTCTTTTTCGTGGCGGGTGTCCGGGTGGTGACATCGGCCCCGCGCGGCTGCACCCGTGGCGTGACTGGTAGCGGGGTCTTGCACAGCGCCGCCCGATCCCGCAGCCTTGTTGCGCGCCTCGCCGGGAGCGCGGCCCGAGACCGCCGCCGATCCCGACCATCAACCGGACGCCCAAGGACACCCATGACCGACCTGATCCCCGCCTGGCTCGACAGCGCGAACAGCGCCCGGACCGATTTCCCGCTCAACAACCTGCCCTGCGGCGTCTTCTCGACCGCGG
>JAOARA010000405.1 GCA_025211115.1 Roseicyclus sp.
CCCCCAAGCCCCCCGCTCCGACACTCCCGATCCGGCAAGGCTGAACCCCGACCACCCCGCCCGGATCCCCCCCCATCGCCCCGCGACTGCCCGCTCCTGCGTCTACACCGTCCCCGGCGCTACCCGCCGCTTCCCTGACCGACTCTGCCCCTCATCACCTCACGACCAGCCGCGCCCGGCCCGTCGCCCCTTGCGGCGGATGAACCGACAGTTCCAGAACCGCCCGCCGGGCACCGGTCATCTCCCCCGCGGCCGCGATCATCCCCCGGTCCCCGGCCTCGACCGTTTCCCGCGCAAGCCCGTGGTCGAGATGCAGCCGCATGGTCGACGCCCCGCCGTCGAGGTTCTCGAGCCGCACCCCACGCCCCGCCGCGACCTCCCGCGTGACATCGAGGAAACAGGGTCGCCCCGCGAACAGCACCAGTTCCCGGTCCAGGTGCGCCCGCGTCTTCTCGGCCTGGCTGGCGAGCATGTCGGCATGGATCGCGCGGATCTGCGCCGGCATCCCCTCGCCCGGCAGCTCGAAAACCCGCAGCACCTGCCGCGGTCCGACCTCGGGGAAACAGGCGGCGATCCGGTGCAGCCGGAAGGCCAGGTCGACCGCCCCCGGATCGAGCTCCGACAGGATCTCGAGCATCTCCCCGTCCCCCGCGAAGGGCCGGTTGAGGCCCAGCCCCACCTTGCCCGCGATCCGCATCGAGACGAGGCAATAGAACCGCGCACGCCGGTAGGCGGCCCCGGCGGGGCGAAAGGCGGTCAGGTGGTAGCACATGCCCAGCGCCTGCGGATGCACCGTCGCGGCCCCCGCCCGGCCCGTCGCCTCGTGGCGGGGCCGGACCAGCCACATCCCCGCGAGGATGTCGTCGATCCCCGCCCGCGCGAGGTTCATGAAGATCGGCGCGCGCGGCGCGGCGGCGACACCGGCCCCCGTCAGGATCGCGTCGGGATGCACCAGGAGCGGCACATGCAGCGCACCCAGCGCATGGGGCGAGTGCCAGAAGGCCTCCAGCCGCGCGGGGTCCACCGCGTAGATCTCGTCGGCGTCGATGCGCATGACGCGGGCGCTGTCGCAGGCCTCGAGCGAGGCGCGGCGCTTGTGGGTCTCGTCGCGCCAGGTGCCGCAGATATGGGTATACGGGATGCCGGACGCCGCGAGCACCTCGAGCAGACCGTCGGTCGACCGCTCGGGGTCTTCGCCGGCCAGGCGGCAGACCGGCGCGACCCAGTCATAGGCCCCGTCCACCACGACAAGCCGGTCGACGAGAGGGCGGACCGAGGCAAGGACATGGCCCAGCAGCGCGCTGTCATTGTGGATGATCAGAACACCCGTGACACCCATACCGCCTACCTCGGGCCGCACACCGGCCCCGTTACCGGCCCTGTTATTGGCCCCCTTGCCGGCCCCGCCCCGCCGGGCGCCGCCTTACCCGCGTCCGTAGCCATCCTCGTGGCGGATGATGTCGTCCTCGCCCAGGTAGGCGCCGGTCTGCACCTCGATCAGCACCATCGGCAGCTTGCCGGGGTTCTCCAGCCGGTGAACCGCGCCCAGCGGGATGTAGACCGACTGGTTCTCGGACAACAGCGTCACGCGGTCCTCGACCGTCACCTTCGCCGTGCCCTGCACGACGATCCAGTGCTCCGAGCGGTGGTGGTGGCTCTGCAGGCTCAGCGCCGCGCCCGGATGCACCAGGATGCGCTTGACCTGGAACCGCTCGCCCAGCGCAAGGCTTTCGAACCAGCCCCAGGGCCTGTGATCCTTGGGAAACTCCGTCGCCTGCCGCGCCCCCGAAGCCTTCAGCGCCGAGACCGCCTGCCGCAAGTCCTGCGCGCGGTCCATCGGCGCGACCAGCACCGCGTCGGGCATCGCCACGGCGATCATGTCCTCCAGCCCGAGCCCCACCAGCACCTGCCCCTCGGTCTCGGACCGAAGCAGCGTGTTGCGGCACTCCAGCGCCTGCACCGGCCCGCGGCTGGCGACACCCTCCGCGTTGCGCGGCATCTCGCGCCAGACGGCCTCCCACCCCCCGAGGTCGGACCAGCCGCCCGCGAAGGGCACGACGCTCAATCCCTCGGCCCGCTCCATCACGGCGTAGTCGATCGAGATATCCTCGGCCTCGGCCCAGGCCGCCGGGTCGAGCCGCAGGAACCCCAGGTCGGGCTGCGCGCCCGCAAGCGACCGCGTCACCGCCTCCAGCACGGCAGGCGCATGGGCCTTGAAAGCGGCGATCAGCACATCGGCCCGCGCAAGGAACAGACCCGCGTTCCACAGGTAGCGCCCCTCGTCCAGCATCGCCTGCGCCGTGGCGGCGTCCGGCTTTTCGACGAAGCGCCGCAGCGGCTGCGGCCCGTCGCCGGTGCCCTCCAGCTCGAGATAGCCGTACCCGGTCTCGGGCCGGTCCGGGCGAATGCCGAAGGTCACGATCCGCCCCGCCTGCGCCACCTCGGCCCCGGCGGCGACGGCGGCGCGGAAACCGTCGACATCGGCCACCACGTGATCCGAGGGCGTGACCAGAACCAGCGCACCGGGGTCGGAGGCCACGATATGCAGCACCGCCGCAAGGATCGCGGGCGCGGTGTTGCGCGGCGCGGGCTCGAGCAACACCGCGGCGGGATCGACACCCGCCTCGGTCATCTGCTGGGTGACGATGAAGCGGAAATCCGACGCCGTCACGACGACGGGCCGGGCAAATCCCGCACCCGCGACGCGCCCGACCGAGGCCTGGAACAACGTCCCCTCGCCCACGAGGTCCGAGAACTGCTTGGGATAGCTCTTGCGCGACAAGGGCCAAAGCCGCGTGCCGCTTCCGCCGCACAGGATGATCGGCGTGATCGTCTGGGTCATGGTCACCTCTGCCGCCCCGTTACTCGCCGGTAACAGATCATGGATTGCCACGGGGATACACCCCGAAGCTGGCACCGATGTCCAGTGCCGCGCAGACCGGGCAGCGCCGCGTCACACCGCGTCACGGCACGGGCCCGGCAGGGCCGACCGCCCGCTCCAAAGCGGCGACCAGCAGCGCGGCGGCGGGATCGGGCGCATCCGCCTCGGGGGCGGGCACGACCGTCGCGTGGGGGTGCATGTGGC
>JAOARA010000406.1 GCA_025211115.1 Roseicyclus sp.
CATCAGCGGCGCGTCGAGGCGATGGTGCGCGCGCGCCAGGAGCGCGTGAGCAAGTACCAGGAGGCCCAGCGGGCCCGCGAGGCCGAGCAGCAGCAGCGCCAGGCCCAGCGTGGCCAGCGCCGCGCCCAGCGTGAGGCCCGCGAAGACATCCGAGGCGTAGTGCTTCAGCGCCGTGATCCGCGACAGGCCGACGACCACCGCCACCCCGACCCAGCCCCAGCGCCCCCGCGGCACGAGAAAGCCCATCAGCACCGCCAGCGCGCCCATCGTGGTGGAATGACCCGAGGGAAAGCTGTTGAAGGGCGTGCCGGGCCGGAACGGCGCAAGCGCAAAGGCCCCGATCTCGGCCATCAGGTCGGGCCGCGGGCGGCCGATCATGTGCTTGAGGATCTGCACGAAGATCCCCGCCCCCAGCAGGATCACGAAGATCACCACCGCCACGCGCAGGATCAGCCGCCCGTGCAGCGCAAACGCCCGCCGCCCCGCGCCGCGCGCCACCAGCGCGCCGAGGATCGCGGTGGCGAGGGTGACCTGCGCCATCCAGCCGCCATGGCCGATCTCGCTGACCAGCGCGCTGGCGCTGCGCACCCAGCCGGGCAGCGCCTGCGCCGCCTCGATGATCCGCACGTCCAGCACCATCAGCCCCAGCAGCACCGCGACCCAGAGCGCGGCGATCGAGACGCGGACGGGTGCGGACAGGGTCACGGGCATGGCGGGGTCTCGGCGGGGATGCCGGGGTGCAGGTGAAGCTGCAGCGCCACCTCCCGGCCGTTGCTGTAGTTGGTGCCGGTGACCCAGACCCCGTCGGCCAGCGCCTGCGGCGCGCTGCCCTCCATCGGAAGCCAGGCCAGCGCGCCTGGTGTCTCCGCCAGCGCCGCGCGCGCCGCCTCGGGGTCGAGCAGCGCGGTCTCGGTGCCCAGCAGGAAGGGGATGCTCGGCTCGCCGTAGCCCGCGACGATGACCGGGCCGTCATGGCAGCGGGTCGCGGCCGCGATGCGCTCGGAGATCAGCAGGTCGCGCGAGGCCGGGATCGCCGCGACGACCAGCGTCCAGACCATCGCCACCGCGCCGCCGCCCAGCGCCAGGAGCGGCAGATGCAGCCGCTCGGGCCCCGCGCCGCGCAGCCGCCACAGCCCGAAGCCCCCGGCCCCCAGCGCCACCGCCGCGCCCAGCACCGTCCCGGCGTGCAGCCCCGCGCCGTAGATCACCGGCAGCGCGACCACGACCGCCGCAAGCCCCCCGGCCCCGATCAGCCAGAACAGCCCTCCGATGGCCCAGCTCCAGCCCCGCAGCGGCCCGAGGCGCAGCAGCCCCAGCACCGCCAGCAGCATCAGCGCGGGATAGGTGGGCATCGTGTAATGCGGCAGCTTGGTCGGCACCGCCTCGAGCACCAGCCAGAAGGGCAGCAGCCCGCCCAGCAGCACCTGCACCTCGGGCTGCGCGCGCAGCTTCCACGCGGCCGCGGCGGCCAGCGGCAGCAGCACGACCCAGGGCCAGCCGGTGACCAGCAGCCCCAGCAGGTAGGCCCCCGGCGGGCCGTCGTGGCTTTCCTGCGCCGAGGCGATCTTGGAGGCGAAATCGCCGCCAAGGCTCATCGACCAGAAGGCCCCGCCGGAAATCACCGTGATGGCCACATACCACGGCAGGATGATCGCCGCCGCCCCGAGCGCGCCGGGCCATGGCCGCAGCGCGCCGAGCCAGCGGAACTCGCGCCGCGCGACCGACACCCAGAGCGCCGCGCCCAGCACCGGCCCGAGGATCAGCGGCCCCTTGATCAGCACCCCCGCCCCGAGCGCGGCCCAGAACACCGCCGGCGCGGCCCAGCCGCGGACCTGCCCCAGCGCGGCGCGCGCCAGCCCCCCCATGGCCAGGATGATCGTCAGCAGAAGCGCCGCGTCGGTCTTGGCGATGCGCGCCTCGATCTGCAGCACCATTGTGCTGGCCAGCAGCACCCCCGCCAGCAGCGCGGGCCCCGCGCCCACCAGCGGCGCGCCCGCCCAGGCCAGCGCCAGCACGCTCAACGCCGCGGCCAGCACCGAGACGGTGCGGTAATGCCAGATCTCGTTCGAGCCCGGCACGCCAAGCGCATGGGTGGCGGCATTGTGCAGCCAGTAGATGCCCACCGGCTTCTGGTAGCGCGGTTCGTCCTGCAGGCGGATGTCGATGTAATCGCCGGTTTCCGCCATCTGCCGCGAGGCCTGCGCGAAACGCGCCTCGTCGCGGTCGATGACCGTCATCCGCCCGATCCCCACCGAGGAGACGACGAGAATGCACAGGAAGGCCAGAAGCCCCAGCGCCGCCACGCGGGGCCACGCCGGACCGCTCATGTGCGACCCTGGCCCTGCGCCCCCGGTGCGGGGGTCTCGTCCAGCGCGCGGATGCGCCCCTCCTTGCGGATCAGCGCAAGGTTGCGGGCATAGACGAAGACGCCGATGGACTGGCCGAGGATGAAGACGATGTCCTGCCGGTAGATCGCGTAGGACAGAAGCGTCAGCCCGCCGCACATGCTGAGATACCAGAAGGCGACCGGCACATAGGATTTGCCCGCCCGCTCCGAGGCGATCCATTGCACGATGAAACGCGCCGCGAAGAGCGCCTGCGCCGAGAGGCCCCAGACCACCCACCAGAACTCGGTCCAGGTGTCGATCGACAGAAGCGCAAAGATCGTTTCCTTCATCCGCGGTCATCCCCCGGCGTGATGGCCGACACCTCCCAGACCGGCAGGCTGCGGCGGCGGCGGATCAGCCATGCCACGCCCAACAGGTCCGAGACGCCCACGAGGGCGCGGCCGAGATTGGTGTATTTCGAGGCCCCGCTGGCGCGGGCGCGATGGGCCACGTCGATATGGCCCACCTCCCAGCCGTCGCGCTTGAACAGCGCGGGCAGGTAGCGGTGCATGTGGTTGAAATAGGGCAGCCCCAGAAAGGCGTCGCGCCGGAACGCCTTGAGCCCGCAGCCGGTGTCTCGGGTGCCGTCGCGCAGCATCGCGCCGCGCAGCCGGTTGGCCGCGAGCGAGGCCGCGCGCTTGGCCCATGGATCGTTGCGCTTCACCCGCTGCCCCGCGACCAGCCCGAGGCGCGCGGAGGCATCGGCGGCAAGCAGGGGGGCCAGCAGCTTGG
>JAOARA010000407.1 GCA_025211115.1 Roseicyclus sp.
CTCGCCGATGGCAATTTCGTCGGCGCGGTGCTTGAGCGTCTCCCATGTCGCGCCCGCCAGAGCGATCTGCGGCTCGCAGCACACCATGCGCAGCGGCGTGCGCCGGTCGACCCGCGCATCGCCGTCGCGGGCGGCGCAATATCCCGCGAGCCGCCCTTCGTCGGAGGCTTCGTGCAGAAGCGCGGGGCCGGTGCCCGCATCGCCCGCGACATGGATGCGCGTTCCGGCCAGGTTCAGTTGCCCCTCGGGCAGGGCGGGGTGGCCGTCTTCGTCCAGTGCGACACCCCATGCCTCGGGGCACAGCGCCTCGATGTTCGGCCGCCGCCCCATGGCGACGAGGACCATGTCGACCTCGGTCTCGCCGCCGTCCCAGTGCATGCGGATTGCGCCGCTGTCGGTTGCGACCGGCTCCGCCGCGGCGTTGACGATGGTCATCTCCTCCGAGAGCGACGCGCGCAGCCGCTGGACCAGCTCGGGGTCCGCCAGGCCGCCGATGCTCGCTGCGGGATCGAAGCCCGTGACCTCGACGCCGAGGCGGGCCAGCGCCTGCCCCAGCTCGAGGCCGACAGCGCCCAGCCCGATCACCGCCAGCCTGCGCGGCAGGTCGCGCAAGTCGGAGATGTCGTCCGAGATCAGAAGGCGGTCGCCCAGCCGGTCGCGCCAGCCCGCTGGCACCACCGGGCGCGAGCCGGTTGCGATCACCGTGGCACGCGGACGGAACCGGGTTTCCCCGGCGCGCAGGATGCCGTTCGGCTCAAGGATAGCTGGATGCGGCACGAGATGGGTGTCGCGCCACGGCTCCATGCCCTCCACGACGCCCGCAACGAGGCCGTCGCGCAGCGCGCGGGTCTCGGCCATGACGCGGGCGGCGTCGACCTTGAGAGCGTCGCCGCCGAGAATGCCGAGCGCGGGGAAGGCGTGGCGGCGGTGGAACGCATGGGCCGAGTGCAGCAGCGCCTTGGACGGCATGCAGGCCGCGCGGGCGCAGAAGGTGCCATAGGGACCGGGGTCGAAGACCCGGTAGCTGTCGGTCACCTGCGCGACCTCGGCGCGGGCCGAGAGCCCGGCGGTCCCGGCCCCGATGATGGCGACATTGAGCGGTTCGGCCGTCATCTTCGGCTCGGTTTCGTGGCCGGGTTGAACTCCAGCCCGCCGATCCGCCGCACCGTGCTGGCCTGCGGGCCGACGGGGCTTTCGCCGGTCTGCACGACCAGCTCGACCGGATCGCGCGGCTGCAGCGCGTCGAAACTGCCGTCGACCACGCTGTTGCGGTGGAAATAGACAAGCCGCTGGTCGGTGGCGATGATCTGGCCGAAATCCTCGTCATGGCGGATCTCGACCACCTTGCCCTGAAGCGGGCCGCCGTCGGTTGTCTTCACCTCGTCGCGGATCTGCGCCTTCCATCGCTTCAACTCGGTCGTCATGGCCGCGAAGGCATCGCGGATGGCGACGCGCAGATGTTCATGCTCGGCCACGTCGCCCATGTCGTTGCGCACGACAAGCTCGGTGCCGGGCACGCGCAGCTCGACGGTCACCTCAAAGAGGTTGCCTTTGCGCTGGCTCTGGTGCGGGGCGCGGACGTAGACATGGCAACTGGTGATGCCGTCGAAATAGGTCTCGAGATGGTCGGCCTTCTCGTGGATGAGGGCCTTGATCTCATCGGTGGGGTCAACGTGCCTGAAGGCGACTTCGATCGGGGTCTGCATCTGGCGGCGGTCTCCTTTTCCCTTGGGGTGCCGGTCCGCGCCCGCCGGGGACAGGCGGGCCGCACTGCGCGTTCCGCAAGCGTGGATCAGCCCGGCGGGGGCCGCCTTAGCAGCGGTTAAGTCATGCCGGATTTTTCGCTGCTAGCGTCAGCCCGGCACCCCATGGCACCCGATGTCCGCCCCCCGCGCCCATCGCACGCGGCGCAGGCGGCGCGACCGGGTGCGAGGAAGAAAGGATACATGCCGTGAAACTGGACCATGACACCCGGGTCGTCGTCGCCGACGGCGAGACATACCTGTTGCTCAGGAACAAGGGCGACGCGGAGTTCCTGCATCTCGAGGTGATCGAGCGCGAGCAACGCGAGACCCCGCCCGCGCGCGAGATGGCGACCGACCGCCCCGGACGCCAGCACGATGCGACGCGCGCGACGGGCGGCGATGTCGCGGCTTACGGGTCCAGCGCGATGGACGACACGGATTGGCACCGGCTGGAGGAGGAGCGTTTCGTCCAAGCCCGCGCCGAACGGCTGTCGGACATGGTGCAGGCGGGGCGGTTCGCGTCCCTTGTCGTGATCGCCGATCCCCGCTCGCTGGGTGTGTTTCGCGCGGCCTGCGACGACCGGCTGCGCGGGGTGATCGTGGCGGAGATGGACAAGGATCTGACGAACCTTCCGCTGGACGGGATCGAGAGGTCGATCAAGGCCCATGACGGTTGAGACCGGCACCGGAGCTGCGCCGCAGGGGGCGCGTGGGCCGTCTCACCGCGCCTCGAGATCGGCGATCAGCTCCTGCATCAGCGCGATCTCGCGGCGCTGGGTCTCGATGATCTCGTCGGCTAGCTCGCGCACCCTCGGGTCGGAGATCCGCGCCCGTTCGCTGGTCAGGATGGCTATGGAATGATGCGGGATCATCGCCCGCATCCAGGCAAGGTCGTCGACCGTGCGCTGGCTGCGGAGCAGGGCGACCGATCCGGCGAAGACCAGCGCCGCCGCGAGAAGGATCGCCAGCTTGATCCCGCGCCCCTGATACATGCCGGCCATGTATCCCAGCATGATGACCGCCATTCCGGCGCCCATGTAGAGCGCCATCCAGGCGCGCGTCTGGCTCCAGTAGACATGGTCGAGGGCGTAGGTGTTGAGATACATCATGCCATACATCGCAACCGTGGAGGTCACGATCATCGCGGCGAACCTTGTGTAGGTCATGGCTGTCCTTTCCTGTGTGGGCGGGCGCGCCCATCCGGCCCGGCCCTGCGCTGTCAGTCCTGCGCGTCCTCTGCCGACCCTCTCGACAGGCGCGCCTCGGATTTCAGGCTGAGGCGCTGGAACACGCCCAGCCCGACGACGATCAGCACCGACACCGAGAGCAGCAGCACGGGGTACACGAGCATGGCGGGCCTGTCCTTGCCCAGTTCGAAGACCAGCACGATCCCTTCGATCGACACCACCAGCGCGATGATGACCATGAACTTCGTGACGGCCTCGCGCGCCTCGTGCGGCATCCGCAACTCGCGGCTGCGCAGCACCTCCTCTTCCATGACGTATTTCGCCACGTCGAGGATCGCCACCGAGATCACCAGCGAGCTGACGGCGTCCAGCAACATCGTCTCGGGTGCCTCAAAGGTGACGAAGGCCGCGTAGACCCGCGTGAGCGACATGACGACGAGGCTGAGAGACACCGCCGCCATCGACAGGGCCGCCAGACCGTCAAGCGCGGCGGCGGCGACGATGAAGGTGTCCGCGGCCTTCGCAAGACCGCCGGTCTGCGTGCGGCTCGCGGTGTCCGCGGCGCGCGGGCGCGCAGGCTTGGCGGGCGGGGCCGTCATGACGGGTCACCGCGCCCGTCCCCAGGTCCGGCCAGACCGCCGCGCCCCGACGCCGGGGCCAGCCCCGCGACCCAGGGCCCGCGCGAGAGGCTGCGGGGGGCTGCTGCGTCGGATCTGTCGGATGTCATGGTCATGGCGTCCCCACGCACGGGTCTCGCCCCCGGCCAGTGCAGGCCGGACGCGTCGATTGACGGTGCTCGTCGCGGCGGGCGGTCCTGCCCGCCTCGCGACGTCGCTCATGCCCGGTCTCAGCTGTCGCTGTCTGTGGTGCCGCCGTCGTCGGTCATGGCGGTCATCGCCTCGGTCCAGGCGGTGCCGACCTCGGCCCATCCGGCCCGGACGCCGGCCATGAGATCGTCCCATGCCGCCGCGGTCCCCTGCGCGAGCGCGCCGTAGCTTTCGCTCAGCTGGTTGCGCTCCTCGCGCAGCTCCCGAAAGGCGGCCGCGGTGCGCTGCTGCGTGGCGTCGGACATCTCCGACCAGTTCTCTCTCACGCGGGCCTCGGTCTCTTCGATACGGTCGTCGAGCGACGCGAGCGTCTCGTCGAGGGCCGCAAGGGCGGCATCGCGCTGCTCGGCGGTGAATTCCCCGATGGAGGCGAAGGCCTCGGAGAACTCGGCCTGCACCTCGTCGAGGGGTGTCGGTTCGGTCTCGTCCTGCGCATGGCCGGGGCCGGCGATCAGCGCGAGCCCCAGCAATCCCGCCGCGAGGGCGGGGCGCAGACGGATGGCATCATGTTCCCGTATCATGTCAGCTGAACCTCTCGCGTGCCGATGTCACAGCGTCGCCCAGTTTGGCCCAGGCCTTTTCGACGCCGTCCTTGATGTCGTCCCAGGCGTCGTCGCTGGCCTCGTCGAGCTCTTTCAGCTTCTCGCGCGCCGCGTCCTGCTGCTGGCGCAACTCGGTCAGCTGGTCTTCGTATTCCTTGCGGGCGTCGGCGCTGGCTTCGGCGGCCTTGGCCTGCAGCTTGTCGATCTCGGCGCGCCATTGGTCGAGGCGGGCCTCGAGCTTTTCACGATAGGCGGTCTTGTCGCTCATGGAGCTGTCTCCTTCTTCGGTGATGGTCGCCAGCACGGCCTTGTGTCGTGGAATTGCCATGATCACGCCGGCGTGGTCGTGCCGGGGGCGGCGTCTTCGGTGCCGTCCCGTCCCGGCTTTCTCCCGGCCCCGGAGCCCGGTGCCGGTCTTTCGAGCTTGCGGTCCCGGACCGCCCGGACCCCGTCCGTGGCGTTACCGGTCCGTTTCGGTGCGTCAGCCATCTGCAATCTCCCGGCTGTTGCGGTATCCCCCCCATCGGAGATCGCCGCGGCGCCGGGTGCATTAACCTGCGTAAAGACGGCCGCCGCCGCGGTGTCGCCGCCGTGTCGCTATCGCGCACCGCCGGGGCGGGCTGTCATCCGCGGTGCCGTCGGCCTGCAGGCGGGATCGAATTGTGTCAGGGGCAACTATTGATGCGCAGCATTCGCAAACGGGCGAGGGGCATGTTACGGTCGTGGCGTATCGACCGCGGCGCAAAACC
>JAOARA010000408.1 GCA_025211115.1 Roseicyclus sp.
ACCATCACAAAGGGCTCTTCGCTACGACTGCCCTGGTCGCAACCGCCGGCGTCGCAGCTGCAGACGTCAGCCTGTCCGGCTCGGCACAGATGGGTCTTGAGGGCGGCGACGGTGCCGTGACCCAATTCCGTCAGGACATCGCCGTCACCTTCTCGCTCTCGGGCGCAAGCGACAATGGCCTGCCCTTCGGCGCAGCTATCGACCTCGACGAGGACGCAGGCGCAGTCAACACCGACGACGCGGGCGTTGCGATCTTCGTCTCGGGCGACTTCGGCACCCTCACCATGGGCGACACCGACGGCGCACTTGACTGGGCCCTGACCGAAGCAGCCGTTGGCAACGCAGGTTCGATCAACGACAACGAAACCGGTCACGCCGGCTATCTCGGCGCATACGGCGACGGCATCTACGACGGCCAGATCCTGCGCTACGACTACAGCGTCGGCGACTTCGGCGTCGCAGTCTCGCTCGAGATGGACGACACCAACACCGTCGATGACGGCTACGCGTTCGGTGCACGCTACGGCATGGACTTCGCAGGCGGTTCGGTCGACTTCGGCATCGGCTACCAGTCCGCTGTCATCGAGGCGACCAACGACTTCCTCCCCGGCAACGTGGATGCGGCTGAAGTTGGCCTCGGTGCATATGGTGGCCCCGGTGTGGATCTCGATGTCGACATCATCGGCCTGAGCGCCGCTGTTGCTCTCGACAACGGCCTCTCGGCAGGTCTCCAGTACTCCAACTGGGACATCACGCCGGCCGTTCCGGCCTTTGCGATCGACATCAAGCACCTCGGCCTTGGTGCGGGTTACACGTTTGACGCCGTGACCGTGTCCGCAAACTGGGGTCAGTATGACGTGACCTTCAATGGTGCCTCTGCGAACATCACCGGCTGGGGCCTCGCGGCTGCCTACGACTTCGGTGGCGGTCTGTCGGCGCACGCCGGCTACGGCTCGTCGGACTACACCGATTTCCCCGGTGGCTCCAACGACCTCGACACCTGGTCGCTCGGCCTGAACATGAGCTTCTGATCCATTCTCGGATCTGACGCAGGATCGGGGCGGGCTTCGGCTCGCCCCTTTTCATGAGGGACCGGCGGACAACGCTGGCCCTGCGATTAACAGAAAGAGGTAGGGATGCGACTTGTTGCGGGAATCACGATCCTGCTGGCCCTGTCCAGCTGCGGCACCATCGGCGGTGTGGGCAAAGGGATCGGTTACGGCATGGGCGAGGTGATGAACGGCGTCGGCAGCGACTTCATGGCGATGGGCGACCTGTTCAACCGCTGACGCTACGCTCGGTGTCGGCGTCCGGCTGTGCTGCCTGCGCAGGCTCGGTGCCGAGCACCGGCAGACGACGCTCACACGCGCGATACTGCGCCGATTGGGCATCGCGTCCTGCGGCACCCTTGGCAGATGTCCAACATCACCCGGCACACGGGGCCTGCACCTGTGCCGACAGCGAACCGGCGGCGCGCCGCTCTGCCGAATCGGTCCGGCCCGGACTGCCCGTGGCCGACGGCCGGAAGGAGCGCGGCTCGGCACGGTGCCGCCGCATACGTCCGGGGCTTCACAGCCCCAGAACCGCCACGACACCCATCGCCGCCCCCAGCAGGAACAGCGTCAGAAGAACCAGCATCGCGGTATACCGCATGTCGACCTGCAGGATGCGCCCGAGATTCGTCCTGAGGCCCAGTGCGGCGATGGCGATGACGAGGCAGGCCTGCGACCCCACCACCAGCTGCGCGACCAGCGGGCCGGGCAGCAACCCGGTGTTGCCGAGGATGGCGAGCGCCGCGAACAGCACCACGAACCACGGCAGCCGGGCGCGGCCGTCGCCACCGTCGCGCAGGACGGCGACGATCAGCAGCAGCACGACGGGCAACAGCGCCACGCGCAGCATCTTGACGAAGGTCGCCATCACGCCGACCTCCTCGCTGATGGAATGGCCCGCGCCTGCCACCTGCGCCACGTCGTGAATGGTGGCCCCGATCAGGAAGGCGGTTTCGGTCGGGCCGAACCCCAGCGCCTCGAAGAGGACCGGATAACCGACCATGGCGATGGTCGACAGAACGGTCACGGCGGTGATCACAAGCAGCGTATCGGCCTCGCGCCCCTCGCGCCGCGGCAGGACCGAGGCGATGGCCAGCGCCGCCGAGGCCCCGCAGATCGCAACGGAGCCCCCCGCCAGTAGGCCAAAGGCCTTTTGCCGACCAAAGGCGTAGGACAGGAACACCCCCGCGCCAAGCGTCGCCCCCACCAGCAGAACCACGCCCGCGACAGGCTGCCACCCGAGGCCCGCGACATCCTCGAGGCCGAGGCGCAGACCCATCAGGGCGACCCCCCAGCGCAGCAATGTCTGCGAGGCGATCCTGACCCCGCTCGCGCAGGCCGGTTGGTCGGCAACCGCGTGCAGCGACATCCCGATCAGCAGCGCGAAGAGCATCACCGGCGCGCCGTAGCTCTCGGACAGAAAGGTCGCGGCAGCCGCGACCATCCCGGCCAGCAGGAGCCCGCGCAACGCGGGCCCCCATGGCCCGGCGGGGGCCGCTTGCGAAAGATGCGCCAAGGGTCGCACGGCTCAGGCCGTGGCCAGCGCCTGGTCGTAGCCGAACAGCGCGGCCGCGCCCCCGGTGTGCAGGAACACGATGCGCTCACCCTTGGCGAAGTGCCCCTTGCGGATCAGGTCGATCAGCCCCGCCGCCCCCTTGGCCGAGTAGACCGGGTCAAGCAGGATGCCCTCGAGCTGGGCGAACATGCTGATCGCCTCGAGGCCGCCCTCGGTCGGGATGCCGTAGCCCGCCCCGACATACTCGGTGTTCGCCACCACGTCCTCGCGCGTGACGATGCCGGGGCAGCCGAGTTTCTCGGCGGTCTTGCAGGCCAGGGCAAAGACATTGCCCTCCTGCACCGGCTGGGGCGCGCGCACGCCGATACCCAGAAGCGGGATCTGCGCATTGCAGGCCTTGAGCCCGGTGATCAGGCCCGCCTGCGTGCCGGCGCTGCCGGTCGCGGTGACGATGTGGTCCACGGCCAGCGCGCGGTCGTTCAACTGCCCCAGCAGCTCGAAGGCGCAGTTGACGTAGCCCAGCGCCCCGGTCGCGTTGGAGCCGCCGCCGGGGATCGTGTAGACGGTCCGCCCCTCGGCGCGGAAGCGGTCGGCGACGGCCTCCATCTCGGCGTTCATGTCGACCCCGCCCGGCCGCGTCTCGGTGGTGGCGCCGTGCAGGTGGTCGAGCAGGACGTTGCCGTTGCCCTTGTAGTTGGGGTCGTTCGACCCGGTGCGATCCTCGAGCAGCAGGTGACAGCCGAGGCCCAGCTTGGCGGCGAAGGCCGCGGTCTGGCGGGCGTGGTTCGACTGGGTCGCGCCCTGGGTCATCACCATGTCCGCGCCCTGCAGCAGCGCCTCGGCCATCAGGAATTCCAGCTTGCGGGTCTTGTTGCCGCCGGTCGAGAGGCCGGTGCAATCGTCGCGCTTGATCCAGATCTCCGGCCCGCCCAGTGCGGCCGACAGGCGGTCGAGGCGTTCGAGCGGCGTCGGCAGATGCGCGAGGAAATGGCGCGGAAAGCGGGCGAGGTTCATGGCGGCGTCTCCCTGATTTGAGCAAATCGGCAGTTATCAGGGTCTCGGTTGAAAATATAACGGATGATTTGCATAATAAGATGCGAAATGCGCAACTTGGGGCCTGTCATGCGTCACGATTGGATCGCCGACATTCTCGCCGTGATCGACACCGGCTCCTTCGCGCGTGCGGCCGAGGCGCGCCATGTCACGCAATCGGCCTTTACCCGGCGGATGGATGCCATCGAGGACCATCTGGGCGGCCCCCTGTTCGACCGGCGGCGCAAGCCCGTCGAGATCCTGCCGGTCACCCGTGCGCTCGAGCCTGCCCTGCGCGCGGGATTGCAGCAGCAATCCACGCTTCTCAGGGACCTGTCCGAGGCCGCCGCGGGCGGCGGGACGATCACGCTGGCCTGCCAGCACGCGATCAGCGCGACGGTGTCGCCCGGCATCGTGCGCGCCCTGTCCGGCGCGGGGTTCGAGCCGGTGCGCATCCGGTCCGGCAACCAGGACGAATGCCTGCTCATGCTGCTGTCCGGCGCGGCCGACCTGGTCATCAGCTACGCCGCCGCGGACGGGGTGCCCGAACCCGGCTCGGCCTTCGAGGTCTGCCAGATCGGCCAGGACCGGTTGATCCCGGTGGCCGCGCCGGGGCTGGAGCGGTCGGCCAACGGCGCCCTGCCCGTGGTGGCCTACCCCTCCGATGTCTTCTTCGGCGCGCTCGTCGCAGGGCTCTGGCGTGACCTGCCCGAAGACATCGTTCTGCACCGGCGGATAGAAACGGCCCTGACGCTGGCGGCCTATCGCTATGCCGTCGAGGGGCTCGCCGTGGCGTGGCTGCCGCAGGCGCTGGTGCAGCCCGGTCTCGAGGGCGGGCGGCTGACACGGGTGGCCGAGGCGGGGCCGGACCTGCCGCTCGACATCCGCATGCTGCGCCTCGCCGGGTCCGGCCGCGAGGCGGTGCACCGCGGCTGGGACGTGATCCGTGCCGGGGCGGGGATGGCCTCAGAACGCCTCCCATAGCGCGCGCCCGATCTTGTCGAGGCGCTCGGGCGAACAGAACAGCGAGATCGTCAGGCGCGCCGTCCACGACGGGCCGCCCATGCGCACCAGCCGCCCGTCGGCCAGTTCCTCGGCAATCGAGAAGGCGGGTAGCCAGGCGACGCCGCCGCCCGCGACCGCCTGCCGCTTCAGGGCCTCGGCAAGCGCGTCCATGTAGCGGATGTCCAACGTCGTCTCGCGCTGGCCGATGGTGCGATCCACCACGCTGCCGAGGAAGGTGTCGGGATCGTAGCCAAGATAGGGCACCGGCGCGCGGCTGGGGCCGCCCAGCGTCCAGCCATGGCGCAGCGCCGCGGCCTGCTGCGCGACCGGGATCAGGTCTTCGGTGCAGATGTCCTTTCGGGCAAAGCGGGTCTCGTCGAGGATCGGCTCGACATGCTGGTGACGGTAATAGAGCAGGAACTCGCAGCCGCCGTCCGTCAGAAGCTGGCAGCACGCGGCCATGGTGTCCGACACCACGCGCGTGCGCAGGCCCGGCATCATGGTTGCGAATTCCGTCAGGCGCGGTTGCAGGTAGTTGACCGAGATGGCGTGCAGCGCCGCGATCCGCTGGAGCGGCAGCTTGTTGCTTTCCGCCGCGCGAATCGCCTGCCGCGCATCGGTCAGCTGCGCCATGGTGACCTGCGCGGTCGACAGGAACTGCCGGCCCGCCGGCGTAAGCTGCACCGGGTAGCTCGACCGGTCGACCAGTGCGGTTCCGACCCAGGACTCCAGCGAGCGGATGCGCCGGCTGAAGGCCGATTGGGTGATGTTGCGCTCCTCGGCAGCGCGCGAGAAATTCAGCGTCCGGCCAAGGCAGACGAAGTCGATCAGCCAGTTGATGTCCATCGCGCGCCCCCGTCCGGTTCCGCCGCGGACCAAGCGTATGGCACGCGCAGGGTTATGCAAGATTGGAATAGTTGTTTGAGGTAAAAGCATTGGCGCAGACGCGGAAAACTCGCCTACCGTTTCAGCATCTGCCCACGCTCTGTGCGGCCAAGACGGGACACCGGGGCTGAAACCCGGGCCGAAACGGAAACCATCTCAACGGGGATCACCGCATGAAAAAGACGATCACGACGGCGCTTTCGACCACGGTTCTGGCAACGGGGCTTGCCCTGCCCGCCGCAGCCGAGACGACCATCCGCCTCTCGACCTACGTGAACGAGATCGACATCCGTCACGAGGGCTTCCAGCATTTCGCCGACCTCGTCGCCGAGCGCACGGGCGGCGAGGTCGAGATCCAGATCTTCCCCTCCTCCACGCTTCACGGCTGGTCCGAGGGCGTCGACGCGCTGCAGGGCGGCGTGTCGGACATCAGCTGGATTCCGGCGGACGAGCGTCTGCCCTGCTACCGCGTCACGTCGCTTTACCCGGCGATGGTCGACCTCGAGAATCAGGTGGCGATGGACGCCGCCTATGCCGACCTGGTCCGCGCCGAGGCGGCCGAGGTCGGGCTCGTGCCGCTGTTCAACTCGAATTATTCCTATGACCAGGAATGGTGGTTCGAAGAGCCCATCGCCGATCTGGGCAACCTCGAAGGCCGCCAGGTGCGCTCGATCGGGCCGCTGGTGTCCATGATGATCGAGACCTGGGGCGGCTCGCCCGTCTTCGTGGCCCCGAGCGAGGTCTTCCAGTCCGCCGAGCGCGGCGTGGTGGACGGCATCAACATGGGCGTGGCCACCTATTCCAGCTGGCAGCTCTGGGACGTGATGCCCTACATGGTCAACGGCAGCCTGTTCTACGGCAACATCATCTACATGATGAGCGAGAACGCCTACGAGCGCCTGACCCCCGAGCAGCAGACCATCGTGATGGACGCCGCCGCCGAGACCGAAGCCTGGCTGCAGCCGCGCTACGAGGCCTGGGTCGATCAGCGCGTGGGCAATGCCGTGATGTCCGGCGGCGGCGCGGCGGTGTCGTTGTCGCTGGAGGAGCGCGCGGCGCTTCTCGAAAGCGTGCAGGAGACGTGGAACGCCGAGGTCGAGGCCGCCTGCGGCCCCGAGCTGGCCGGTCAGATCCTCGAGCTGTTCGCCGAGAACGCGCCCTGACCCTCTCCTGAACCGAAAGACCGCGGGCCGATTGCCTTGGCCCGCGGCATCCTGATCCGTTTGCACGGCAACAGTTTCACGAGGGGGCGCGGCAGTGACGCAACTCGACGGATTGATCCGACATGTCGAAAGGCTGGTCGTCTGGCTGGCGGCGGCCGGGGCCTGCATCATCCTCGTTCAGATGGTGTGGATCAGCTACGGCGTCTTTACCCGCTACGCGCTGAATTCACCGGACCGCATGGTGACCGAGGCGACCGCGCTGCTGCTGTTCCCGGTGGCCTTCGCGGGCCTTGCCTATGCCCTGCGCGAAGACGCCTATCCAAGGGTCACGATGCTGACCGACCGGCTTCCGGCCGCGGGCCGCAAGATCGTGGCGCTGGTCAACCTGGCCTTGATGCTGGGCGTGGGGATGTTCCTTGCGACGGCGGCGGGCAACGCCACGATCCGCGCCTTCAACTCCGGCTCCTCCTCCGAGATCCTGCTGTGGCCGCGCTGGATCTTCTGGGCGCCGGGGGCGCTGTCCCTGATCGTCTTCACGATCTACGCGGTGCTGCGCCTTGCGCGCGTCGCGCTGACCCCGTCCGAGGAGATCTGAGCGATGGAATGGTATGAAGTCGGCCTCGGGCTGCTCGGTCTTCTCGTCCTGCTGATCGGGATGGGCCTGCCCATTCCCTTCGCCCTTGCGGCCGCGTCGCTGCCGTTCCTGTGGCAGATCCAGAGTTTCCAGACCTCGCTGGTCTCGTCGCAGCTGAAGCTCTGGGGGGTGTGGATCAACTATATCCTGCTCGCCGTCCCGCTCTTCGTCTTCCTCGGCGAGTTGATCGGGCGCTCGAACATCGGACCGCAGCTTTACCAGTTCCTGCACCAGGGGGTGCGGGTCCGGGGCTCGGCGGCTTATGGCTCCATCGGGGCCTGCGCGGGCTTCGGCGCGGTCTCGGGCTCGTCCATGGTGGGCTCGCTGACCATCGGCGGCGTCGCGCTGCCCGAGATGCTGCGCCTCGGCTACGGCAAGGAGCTGTCGTCGGGCGTTCTGGCTGCGGGCGGCACGCTCTCGGTGCTGCTGCCGCCCAGCCTGATCCTCCTGTTCTACGGCATCGTCACCGACCAGAGCATCGGCGACCTGTTCATCGCGGGCGTCGTGCCGGGGCTGATCCTTGCGACGCTCTTTTCCATCGTCGTGATGATCTGGGGCGTGATGCACCCCGACGACATCCCCGCCAGCGAGCAGGCGACGCGCATGACCCTGTTCCAGATCGGGGCGACCGTCGGGCCCATCGCGCTGATCGGCCTTGTCATCACGGTCGCCATCTACGGCGGCATCGCCACCCCGACCGAGGCCGCGGCGGTGGCCGCGCTTCTCACGGTGATCCTCGCCTTCGGGGTGGGCGGCCTGCGCTGGGACGGCTTCAAGGAGGCGCTCTTTTCCACGATGCGCACGATGGGCTACCTGGGCCTTCTGCTCTCGGCGGGCACGCTCTTCGGCTTCGTGCTGACCTACTACCGCGTGCCGCAGGAATTCACCGAGCTGTTCCTCAGCTTCGATCTTTCGCCCTACACGGTGCTGGCCATCGTTCTGGTCTTCTACATCCTGCTGGGCATGTTCCTCGAGCC
>JAOARA010000007.1 GCA_025211115.1 Roseicyclus sp.
CGCGCCCCTGACCCCGCGCGCGCCGCGCGTGCCGCTGACCCGCACGGCCTTTGCCGCCGCGCATGTCATTTCCGACCCGCTGGCCGAGCGCGACCCCTGGGCGGGCCGCCCCGCCGTCGACTGGGACGCGACGCTCGCCTTCCGCCACACGCTTTGGGACCAAGGCCTTGGCCTGGCCGAGGCGATGGACACCGCGCAGCGCGGCATGGGCGTGGATTGGGCGACCGCGCAGGAGCTGATCGAGCGCACCATGCGCGAGGCGAAGGCCCACCCGATGAAGCCCCGCGTCGCCTGCGGCGCCGGGACCGACCACAAGACGCTGGACGAGCTGACCAGCGTCGAGGCGATCATCGACGCCTACCGCACCCAGATGGACGTGATCGAGGCCGCGGGCGGGCAGATCATCCTCATGGCCACCCGCGCCCTGCCCGCCATCGGCGCAGGCCCCGAGGCCTATGCCCGTGTCTACGAAACTCTTATAGAAGAAGCTTCCACTCCCGTGATCCTTCACTGGCTGGGCGACATGTTCGACCCTGCCTTGACCGGCTACTGGGGCGCGCAGGATATCGCGGCGGCGAACGGCATCGTCCTCGACCTCATCACGCGCCACGCCGCCAAGGTGGACGGCATCAAGATCAGCCTGCTGGACCAGGCCCACGAGGAAACCTTCCGCGCGAAACTGCCCGAGGGGGTCCGCCTCTATACCGGTGACGATTTCAACTACGCCCCCCTGATCGAGGGCGACGGCACCCATCACTCCCACGCGCTTCTCGGCATCTTCGCTGCCATCGCCCCCGCCGCCTCGCAGGCGCTCGAGGCGTTGGCACAGGGCGACAGCGCCACCTACCACGCGCTTCTCGCGCCGACCGTCCCGCTCAGCCGCGAGATCTTCAAACCGCCCACCCGGTTCTACAAGGCCGGCATCGCCTTCCTCAGCTGGCTGAACGGCACGCAGGCGCATTTCATCATGCCCGGCGGCGTCCAGTCCTCGCGCGAGATCACCCATTACGCGCAGGTCTACCGCCTTGCCGACCAGGCGCGGCTCCTGACGCGGCCCGATCTGGCCGAGGCGCGGATGCGGTGCCTTCTGGCCATGCATGGAATCGACGGCTAAAACGCCGTCATGAACCGGCGTCCCACCATCATGGATGTCGCCGCCCGCGCGGGCGTGTCGAAATCCACCGTCTCCCTCGTTCTGCAGGGCTCCAAGCAGGTGCGCGCCGAAACCCGCGCAGCCGTGGAAAAGGCGATGGCCGAGATCGGCTATGTCTACAACCGCGCGGCGGCGAACCTGCGGTCATCCTCCGTCGGTCTCGTGGGCCTCGTGATCAACGATCTGCGCAACCCGTTCTTCACCGAGTTCGCCACCTCGCTGCAGATGGCGCTCGCCGCCGAAGGCTATGCCACCGTCATCGCCAATTCCGACGAAGACCCCGAGCTTCAGGCCAAGCTCGTCGGCTCCATGATCGAACACGGCGTGTCCGCCATGGTGATCTCGCCCGCCTATGGCGCGGCAAGCGACACCTTCGACCAGCTTGCCCGCCGCGGCCTGCCCGCGCTGCAGGTCTTGCGGCAGGGCGACGAGCGCACCGACCTTTTCCCCTTCGCCAGCTTCGACTACGCCACCGGCAGCGCCAAGGCCACGCGGCACCTGTTGCAGCAGGGCGCGCGGAACGTCGCCTTCGTCGGCGGCTTGCCGGGGCGTGCGATCACGCGCGAACGCAAGTCGGGCTGGCGTGACGTGCTCAAGAAGGACGGGCTGGAGGAGGTATCGCTGCACGGCAAATCCTCGCGCGCCTTCGGCATGGAGATGGCCGACCGGCTGATCGCCGACCACCCCGAGATCGACGCCGCCGTCTGTTTCAACGACCTCGTCGCGCTCGGCCTGATGGCCGGTTTCGCGCGTGCGGGGCGGCCTGTCGGCACCGGGTTCCGCGTCGTAGGCTTCGACGATATCGAGGAGGCCGCGCAAAGCTGGCCGCAGCTCTCCTCGGTGTCCTGCGACATCGCGCAATTTGCGCAGGACACCGCCGCGCGCCTGCTGGGCTGGATGGTCGAGGGCGAACGCCCCGAACCCGAGCTGCGCATGCCCGTCCGGCTGGTGACCCGCGCCTCCAGCACCGGGGAAACCACGTGACACCACCCGATCTTCTCCGCGCCATGTTCGACCGCGCCGTCGCCGTGGCCGACCCGATGCAAAGCCTTGCCGCGGCCCTGCCGCCCAAGCCAGAGGGGCGCGTCCTCGTCATCGGCGCGGGCAAGGCCAGCGCCCGCATGGCCGAGGCGGTCGAGGCCGAATGGGGCCCCTGCGAGGGGCTGGTGATCACGCGCTACGGCTATGGCCGCCCCTGCCGGGGCATCGAGATCGTCGAGGCCGCGCATCCCGTCCCCGACGCGGCGGGTGTGGCGGCGACGCGGCGGATGCTCGACCTCTTGGGCACGGTGGGCGAGGGGGATTTCGTCCTCGCGCTGATTTCCGGCGGCGGCTCGGCGCTGCTCTGCGCCCCGGCGGACGGCATCACGCTCGACGAGAAACAGGCGCTGACGCAAGCCCTGCTCGCCTCGGGCGCGCCCATCGGCACGATCAACGGCATTCGCAAGGAGATCTCGGCGGTCAAGGGCGGGCGGCTGGCTGCCGCGGCTTACCCGGCGCGTATGCTGGCGCTGCTGATCTCGGACGTGCCGGGCGACGATCCCGGCGATATCGCCTCGGGCCCCACGGTCGGCCATGACGGCAGCGCCGCGCGCGCGCTGGCTGCGCTGGACAAGTGGGGCGTGGCCCCGCCCGCCTCGATC
>JAOARA010000409.1 GCA_025211115.1 Roseicyclus sp.
CGGCGCGGCGCATCCCGATCTCGACCTTCAGATCCTGGCGTTGCCGCGCGTCGTGAACCTGTCGCGGCGCGAGGCGGACCTGGCGATCACCGTCTCGCAACCCGCGACCCAGAGGCTGCGGGCCGAGAAACTGTCGGATTACCACCTGTCGCTCGCCGCCTCGCGCGATTGGCTCGCGCGGCATGGCGCGCCGGACAGCTCCGAGGCGCTGAAGGGCGCGCGGATGATCGGCTATATCCCCGACATGATCTTCGATGCCGAGCTCGACTATCTCGCGCAGCTCGGCGTGGCGCGTGTGCCGCTGGCCTCGAACGCCGTTTCGGTTCAGTTGAACCTTGCCCGCGCGGGCGCGGGGCTGGCCATCGTGCATGATTTCGCGCTGCCCGCCGCGCCGGAACTGGTCCGCGTGCTGCCGGGTGCCGTGCGGCTGACGCGCAGTTTCTGGCTGGTCACCCACGCCGGCCCGCGCGATGCGCGGCTCGAGCGGGTCTCGACCCTGCTGCGCGACGGGATGCGCGCCGAGATCGCCCGGCTCGAGGCGCTGGCCGCCTGAGCCGCCCTTTTCCTTGACAGGTCAACCTCCGCGGGTGGACGCTGTCATCAAGGGACGCAGGCAAGCAAAGGGAGGCAGATCATGCTGGTGCAGCAGATCCTGAAATCGAAATCCGACGATGGTGTGGTGACGATCGCCCCGGGAACCCGGCTGGAGGAGGCCGCGACCCTGCTCGCGCAGCGCAAGATCGGCGCGGTCGTGGTCTCGCCCGATGGCAAGGCCGTCGCCGGCATCCTGTCGGAGCGCGACATCGTGCGCGAACTGGCCGCCCGCGGCGCGGGCTGCATGGCGACGGGCGTGGACGAGGTGATGACGCGCGAGATCGTCACCTGCGCCCGCTCCGACAGCTCGGAGGCGGTGCTGGCGATGATGACCAAGGGCCGGTTCCGCCACCTGCCGGTGGTCGAGGGCGGCGAGATGGTCGGCCTGATCTCCATCGGTGACGTGGTCAAGGCGCAGCTGTCCGAACTGGCGATGGAGAAAGAGGCGCTCGAGGGCATGATCAAGGGCTTTTGAGCCGGTCTTGCCACAAGGCTGCGACGCGCCGGGGGCTTGCATTGCCCCGGCGCGGGTGATTGTGTCCGCCGAAACACGGACGGCACCGGCAGGGACAGCACGATGCGGACAGGGCTTTATCCGGGCACATTCGACCCGATCACCTTGGGGCATGTCGACATCATCGAGCGGGCCTGCCTGCTGGTCGACAAGCTGGTGATCGGCGTGGCGATCAACCGCGACAAGGGCCCGCTCTTCTCGCTCGAGGAGCGGGTGGCGATGGTCGAGGCCGAAAGCGCGCGCCTGTCCGAGAAGACCGGGACCGAGATCGTGGCGCACCCGTTCGAGAACCTGCTGATCGACTGCGCCCGCGATGTGGGCGCTTCGATCATCATCCGCGGCCTGCGCGCGGTGGCCGATTTCGAATACGAATATCAGATGGTCGGCATGAACCGGAAGCTCGACCATTCCATCGACACCGTCTTCCTGATGGCCGATGCCGACCGGCAGGCCATCGCCTCGAAGCTGGTCAAGGAAATCGCGCGGCTCGGCGGCGATGTCGCGCCTTTCGTGCAACCCGAGATCAAGGCGGCGCTGGCCGCGAAATTCGGCCAGTAACGCACCGACACCGACAGAAAAGGAGGCTTGGCCATGGCCGAGATCAAGGACCCCGAGAACACGATCCTCATCGAGCTGAAGACCGGCACGGTCACCATCGAGCTGCTGCCCGACGTGGCCCCCCAACATGCCGCGCGGATGAAGGAACTGGCCCGTGAAGGCGCCTATGACGGCGTGATCTTCCACCGCGTGATCGAGGGCTTCATGGCCCAGACCGGCGACGTGGAGCACGGCAAGGAGGGTGGCAACATCCGCCGCGCGGGCACCGGCGGCTCGTCGAAGCCCGACCTTCCGGCCGAGTTCTCCAAGTTGCCCCATGACCGTGGCACGCTGGGGGCTGCGCGCTCGTCGAACCCGAACTCGGCCAACAGCCAGTTCTTCATCAACTTCACCGACAACCACTTCCTCAACGGGCAATACACCGTCTATGGCCGCGTGATTTCCGGCATGGAGCATGTCGACCAGATCACCCGCGGCGAGCCGCCGGCGAACCCCGACAAGATGATCAGCATGAAGGTCGCCGCCGATGCGTAAGCTGGCGCTGGCCTTCTGCCTGCTCGGCGCGCCCGCATGGGCCACCGGGCTCGAGATCGACATCGCGGGCGAGGCGCAGGGCACCATCGTGATCGACCTCTTCGAGGACGTGGCGCCGCTGCATGTCGAGCGGATCACCACGCTGGCCGCCGAGGGCGCTTATGACGACGTGGTCTTTCACCGCGTGATCGACGGGTTCATGGCCCAGACCGGCGACGTGGAGTTCGGCCGCATGGGGCAGGACATGCGCTATGCGGGGCGGGGCGGCTCGGACTACCCCGATCTTCCGGCCGAGTTCTCGGACATCACCTTCGACCGGGGCGTGATCGGCATGGCGCGGGCGCAAAGCCCCGACAGCGCCAATTCGCAGTTCTTCATCATGTTCGCGCCCGGCGCGTTCCTTGACGGCGATTACACCGTGGTCGGGCAGGTGGTCGAAGGGATGGAGGTGGTCGATGCGATCAAGCGCGGACGCGGGCGCAACGGGGCCGTGATCGGCCCGCCCGACCGCATGACCGCCCTGCGTGTGCGCGAGGATGACCCCCAGCCGCCGCCCGCCGCGGAGGGCGAGGCCGAAAGCCAGTGACGACGCGCTGACAGCGCGACACAACCGCGTGAGGGGGGCAGTCTTGCCCCCCCTTTTTCGTGGCAGGCTGCGGGCACCCTGCTCGGAGACCCCGCATGAAGCCGCTCATCTTCGCCCTCGGGCTTGCCGCAACCCTGCTTGCCGCGTCCCTTGCGGCGCAATCGCCCCGTTGGGCGGGCGACTGGCCGAACACCGATTTCGACAATCGCACGGTCGATCTGTCGGAAATCCGCTCGGGCGGGGTGCCGCGCGACGGCATCCCCTCGGTCGAAAATCCCGCCTTCCTGCATGCCGCGCAGGAAACCCGTCTGGAGGGGGCCGAACCCGTGGTGACCCTCGCCCTGCCGGGCGAGACCCCGCGCGCCTACCCGATCCGCTACCTCACCTGGCACGAGATCGTGAACGACACGGTCGGCGGGCGGCCCGTGGCCGTCACCTTCTGCCCCTTGTGCAACTCCGCACTGGCCTTCGATCGGCGCGTCGGCGACCGCGTGCTGGAGTTCGGCGTGTCGGGCAACCTGCGCAACTCAGACCTCGTGATGTATGACCGCCAGACCGAAAGCTGGTGGCAACAGGCCACGGGCGAGGGGATCGTGGGCGAGATGGCGGGGGTGGATCTCGCCGAGATCCCGATCTGGATGGAAAGCTGGGACAGCTTCCGCAGCGCCTATCCCGAGGGGCTGGTGATGGACCAACCCGACGCGCGGCGGCCCTACGGGCGCAACCCCTACGTCGGCTACGACAGCGCGGCCCGGCCCTTCCTCTACGCGGGCGAAGACCCGCCGCATGGCATCGACCCGCTGGCGCGCGTCGTGCGGGTGGGGGACCGCGCCTGGCCGCTGGAGCGGCTGGCGCGAGCGGGCGAGATCACCGAGGCGGGCGTCACGATCAGCTGGGCCTCGGGCAAGGTCTCGGCGCTGGACACGGCCCGGATATCCGAGGGCCGCGACGTGGGGCAGATCCGGGTGCGCGACGGGCAGGGGCGCGACGTGGTGCATGACGTGATGTTCGCCTTCGCCTTTCACGCCTTCTGGCCCGAGGGCGCGTGGATGCGGGGCGACTGAGCCCACGTCGCCTTCGTGCTGCGCCTGCAGCAATGCCCTTGCGGGGCGCGCGGGAAAACCGCATCGTGCAAGGCGGAATCGGTGTGCGCCCCTCGAGGTTCGCACAAGGGGGCGGGACACGGGTGAGCTTGGTCGCAAAAGCCATGCGCAGCGAGGCGGGAAAGGGGCTGACCCTCATCAGCCCGACGCTGGTCTATGCGCTTCTCCTGCTTGCTGCGCCGCTGGTCAGCATCGTCCTTCTGAGTTTCTGGACACAGAATTTCCTGACCATCGAGCGGGTCTTCACCACCGGCAACTACGGCGAGGCGCTGACCGACCCGCTGTATCGTGAACTGATGCTGCGCTCCTTGCGCATCTCGGGGATGGTCACGCTGCTGACCGTCGCGCTGGCATTTCCGGTGGCCTATTACATCTCGTTCCACGTCCGCCCCGACCGCAAGTCGCTGTGGCTGTTCCTGATCACCATCCCGTTCTGGACCAGCTACCTGATCCGCGTCTTCCTGTGGCGCGTGATCCTTGCCTATGACGGGCCGGTCAATTCGGGGCTGATGGCCGTGGGCCTGATCGACGAGCCGCTGTCGTGGATCCTCTACAACGCCAACGCGGTGGTGATCACGCTGGCCCATGCCTTCGCGCCCTTCGCCATCCTGCCGATCTTCGTCAGCCTCGAGAAGATCGACCGCTCGCTGCTCGAGGCTGCCCGCGACCTGGGCGAGAGCAAGGCCATGACCTTCCTGCGCGTGACCCTGCCCTTGGCCATGCCGGGCGTGCTGGCGGCGGTGCTGATCGTCTTCATCCCGACGGTGGGCGATTACGTCACCCCGCGGCTTGTCGGCGGGTCGGGCGGCACGATGATCGCCAACATGATCTACGCGCAGATCTTCGACCTGAACGACCGGCCGATGGGGGCCACGCTGGCGGTGCTGGCGATGATGATCGTGGCCATGGTGCTGCTCTGGGGCGTCTCGCGGCTGCGGTTCTGGCTCTGGCTCGCGGATCGCGCGGGCGGAGGGTTAAGGGGCATGGCCGTGGCACTGGCCGCGGCGCTGGTCGAGATCGTCGCGCTGCGCGCGCTGTTCGTCCTCGGGCCTGCGCTTCTTGGCCCCGGCGTGGCGGTCATCGTGCTTCTGGCGCTGGCGACGGCGGGCTCGATCCTGATCTTCCTGCGCCTGCCGAAGGGGAGGTGGGGGATATGAAGCTGACGCCGCTCACCGTCTTCGCCGGTCTCTATCTCTTGGTGCTCTACGCGCCCATCGTCCTCTTGCCGCTTTTCGCCTTCAACGACGGCACGGTCATCGCCTTTCCGCTGCAGGGCTTCACCCTGCAATGGTTCGCCGCGCTGCTCGACACGCCCGCGCTGCACGAGGCGACGCTGAATTCGCTGATCATCGCGGTTTCGACCAGCGTCTTCGCCACCATCCTCGGGCTTTTCGCCGCCCGCGCGGCGACGCGCTACAATTTCCCCGCCAAGGGCGGGATCGTGGGCTTCATCATGCTGCCCCTCGTGCTGCCCGAGGTGATCGTGGCGATCTCGCTGCTGATCGTGCTGATGCAGCTGGGGCTGAGCAGCGGGACATGGTCGATCATCGCGGGCCACACGCTGATCTGCACGCCTTTCGCCATTGCCATCCTGCAGGGCAGTTTCTCGAACATGGACCGCAGCCTCGAGGAGGCGGCGGTGGACCTTGGCGAAACGCCGCTCTCGACCTTCCGGCTGATCACCCTGCCGCTGGTGACGCCGGGCATCATCGCCTCGCTCCTGATCTGCTTCACCATCTCGCTGGACGAGTTCATCATCGCCTTCTTCCTGTCGGGCAACGAGCCGACCCTGCCGGTCTATCTCTGGGGGCAGCTGCGCTTTCCGGCGCGCCTGCCGGTGGTGATGGCGCTCGGGACGATCCTCGTGATCCTGTCGGTGCTGCTGCTCGTCCTTGCCGAAACCTTCCGCCGCCGCGGCTTGAAACGCGCAGGCCTGAAAGACACCGGAGGCTTCCTGTGAGCCAGAGCCAGACCAAGGGCCAGCCCATCATCACGCTCGAGGGCGTGCAGAAATACTACGGCGACTACCACGCGCTGCGCGGCATCTCGGCCGAGATCCGGGCCGGAGAGTTCTTCTCGCTGCTCGGCCCCTCGGGCTGCGGCAAGACCACGCTCCTGCGCGCCATCGCGGGGTTCGAGGATATCTCGGGGGGCGTGATCCGGCTGGACGGGCGCGACATGGAAGGGGTTCCGCCGAACCGGCGGCCCACCAACATGGTGTTCCAGTCCTACGCGATCTTTCCGCATATGAGCGTGGCCGAGAACGTGGGCTTCGGCCTGCGCCGGTCCTCCATGACCAGCGACGAGAAACGCCGCGCCGTGGGCGAGGCGCTGGAGATGGTGGGCCTGGGCAAGTTCGGCGGCCGCGCCGCGCATGCCCTTTCGGGCGGGCAGCGGCAGCGGGTCGCGCTGGCGCGCGCGCTGATCCTCAAGCCCAAGGTGCTGCTGCTGGACGAGCCGCTCTCGGCGCTCGACAAGAAGATGCGCGAGGTGATGCAGGTCGAGCTGATCAAGCTGCAGCGCGAGGTGGGGATCACCTTCATCCTCGTGACCCATGACCAGGAAGAGGCCCTGGTGATGTCGGACCGCATCGCCGTTATGTTCGAGGGTGAGATCGCGCAGCTCGACGACCCCGAAACGCTTTACCGCCGCCCCAACTCGCGCCGCGTGGCCGAGTTCATCGGGATGATGAACTTCCTGCCCGCCCGCGTGCTGCCCACCGGGCCCGGCGGCGGGCGCATCGCGCTGGAGGTGGCGGGCCTCGGCCCGGCCGAGATCGAGGCCGCGCAATGCCCCAACGGTGCCAATGTCGGCGAGGCCGAGATCGGCGTGCGCCCCGAAAGCCTGACCGTGCTCTACGAAGGCCAGAGCGCCGAGGGCGGCCGCGAGGCCGAGGGGACCGTGAAGGAGGTCGTCTATTACGGCGACATGACCTATTACGACATCCTGCTCGACGGCGCGCCCGCGCCGGTGCGGGTGTCCATGCGCAACATGCCGGGCCGCCGCGTGCTGGACTACGGCGCGCGCGCCCGTCTCGCCTGGGATCCGCGGGCGATGGTCCTGTTCTGCTGAGCGACGCCCAAGATCCTTGCAAGGATCTTGGCAGGGCCTTGCAAGGCCCTGAAGGACATCCTTGCAAGGATGTCGGGAGAGTTTTGCAAAACTCTCCTCAGCGCCGCGGGCTGAGCTGGAGCCAGATCCCGTCCCGCGCGCGCACGGTCAGGTAGGCGACCGGCACCGGCTCGCGTCCTGTGACCCGTTCGAACCGAAAGGCGCGCACCAGCATCGCCAGCAGAAGCGGCCCCTCGACCATGGCGAAGCCCGCCCCGGTGCAGACCCGAGCGCCCGCCGAGAAGGGGATGAAGGCCTCGCGCAGGCAGGTCTTGCCATTCTCGGTCTGCCAGCGGGCGGGGTCGAAGCCGTCGGGGTTCTCCCACAGCCGTTCATGGCGGTGCAGGTGCCAGGGCGAGAGCACGATCTGGCTGCCCACGGGCAGGTCGCGGTCACGGAACCGTTCGGGGCAGGTCGTCTGCCGCACCATCATGGGCACCGGGGGATAAAGCCGGAGGGTTTCGCGGAACACGTCGCGGGCCAGCCGCAGGCGGCCCATCACCGCGAAATCCGGGCCCTCCGCCAGCGCCGCCTCGGCCTCTTCGGCGAGGCGGTCCTGCCACTCGGGGTAGCGCGCGAGCAGGTAGAGCGCCCAACCCAATGCGCTGGCGCTGGTCTCGTGGCCCGCGAGAAAGAAGATCGCCACCTGGTCCACCATCTCTTCGGTGGTGAAGCGCGCGCCGGTCACCGGATCGGCGGTGGTCATGATCTTGGTCGCCAGGTCATCGGGCGCGGTGCCCGCCGCGATCTCTTCCATGCGGGTCGTCGTCAGCCGCGTGATCAGGTCGCGGATCGCGCGCGCCGTGCGGCGTGTCTGGGCGCGGTGGCCGCGCGGCATCCAGCGGGGCAGGGGGAGGAAGGCTGCGGCGTTCAGGATCGGCTGGCTGCGCTGGTAGGCGCGGAACTGGTGGAAGACGGCGCTGGCGATCTCGTCCTCGATCGGCAGCGAAAAGAGCGTGCGAAAGATCACGTCGGCGGCGGCATGGCTCATGTCCTCCTCCACCTCGCGCGTCCCGGCGGCCATCCGCGCCACAGCCGCCTCGCCCGCCGCCCACATGGCGGGGAAGGTGTCGCGCAGCCGCCCGCCTTCGAAGGCGGGGTCGATGATCCGACGTTGGCGCTGCCATTCCGCACCGTTGGTCAGGAACACCGACCGCCCCAGCAGCGGGCGCAACCCTTCGCCCACCCGGTCGGATTTCGGAAACGCCATCGGCCGGGTCTTCAGCACCTCGTCCACCAGCGCGGGTTGGTTCACGAGGTAGGAGCGGAAGAAGGGGGTGCGGAACTCGGCCATCCAGGCGCGGTAGAGGCGGGCGGGCTGGGCCGAAAGGATATCCTGCCGGAACAGCCGCATGTGGCGCCAGAGCGACACGCGCTCGGCCCGCGCGCGGGGCTTCGGCGGCAGGTCCGGCGCGTCGCTCATGCGGCGATGCCCCTGTGGCGGTTGACCGGGGTCTCGATCCGGCTTTTGGAGGGCGCACGCCCCGCGAAGCGGGTGCCAAGCGTCAGCGGTCCGGCGGTGATGCGGATGTAGTCGTAATCGTCCGCCCGTCCGGGCAGGTTGTCGAAGGCGTTGAGATACTGGAAATGCAGCTCGAAGAGCCGCCAGCGCAGCGCCGCCAGCGTTTCGGGGCGCAGTGTTCGGGTGAAGGCCGCCGAGATCACCAGCGGCCAGCGTTTGTCCTCCGGGGCCACGCCCGAGACCGCGACCGGATCGCAAAGCGCGAAGGCGCAGCCGTCGCCGGGGGCGGTCACATCGACCCAGGGCACGCTCGCGCTGCCGAGAAAGGCGAGATCCGCGCGCAGCCGCGTGGCCCGCGGCAGGAAGCTGACCATCGGCACGACCTGCCCCAAGGTCAGAAGCGACAGGGCAGGGCCCCCGGCTGGCACGCGCCCGTCGCGCAGCAGGTCGGCCAGAACCGACACGGCGATATAGGCCCCCGAGGAATGGCCGACGACCAGCACCTCGTCCACGTCGCTGGCAAGCGCCGCGGCGATGCGGTCGGCGAAGCGGCGCATCCGGTCCTCCTGCTCGGGCGGGTAGGCCCCGTGCAGGCGCGAGGAAAAGGCGTAATCCTTGACGAGATACCAAGCATACAGGTGATCGCGGCGCTGGAACCAGCGCAGGATCGGCCAGGCCGCGCCGATCACCATGGCGAGCCGCAAGGCGGCATCGGCCACCGGGGGCAGCACCGGCCCAACGAGGTGGCCCAGCACCGCCGCGGCAAGGATCCCCGCCGCGAGCGCAAGCGCGAGCTGCGCCAACAGCACGACCACCGGGTAAAGCGCCGCGATCACCGGACCCTTGCGCAGCCGCATCAGCCGGAAGAGCGCGCCCGACCCGATATAGGCCCAGGCGGTCCGGGCCAGCGCGATGTAACCTGGGACGATCCCCCCCCGCATGCCCGCCTGCACGATATCGGCCCATGAGAGCAGCTCGAACCGGGCATCGACCTCGGCCCCCTCGATACGGGCCCGCACGCCCCAGCCGAACCGCGCGCCTTTCGGGGCCGTGCCCCGGTCGATCTCGTAGCCCGAGAGCGCGGCTTGCCGCGCCGCCTCGCGCCGGTAGCGTTCACGGTAGGCGCGCGGCGGCACCGGGTCGAAGCCGGGAATGTAGAAGACATGCCTGCGCGTCACCTGCTGCGTCATGGCAGGCAGGATAGCGTCGGATTGCGGCAGGGATAGGGCCGTTCAGCCAAGCGCGCCGAGCGCCGGGAAGGTTTCGAGCAACCAGAAGGAAAACGCCGAGAAGGCCCCCGTCATCAACGCCACGCCAACGGCGACCAGCAGCACGCCCATGGCGCGCTCGATGGTTTTCATGTGGCGCTTGAGGCGGTTCATCACCCCCATCGCCTTGTCGATGAAACCGGCGGCCAGAAGGAAGGGGATGCCGAGCCCCACGGCATAGACCGCCAGCAGGGTGGTGCCCTTCTGCACGCTCGCCTCGGTCGCGGCGATGGACAGGATCGCGCCCAGCTGCGGGCCGATGCAGGGCGTCCAGCCGAAGGCGAAGGCTAGCCCCAGGATATAGGCCCCCAGCGCCGAGCCGCCCCGGTCACCCGCATCGAGCCGCGCCTCGCGGTTCAGGATCGGGATGGTGATGACCCCGAGGAAATGCAGCCCGAAGACGATGATCACCGCGCCCGCGATCTGCGACAGCAGGATCTGGTTCTGCAGGAAGAACTGCCCGAAGATCGAGGCGGTGAAGCCGAGGAAGACGAAGACCGTCGACAGGCCCAGCACGAAGAAGGCCGCGGCCAGCAGCGCCTTTCGCCGCGCCGCGCGGGCGTCGCTGTCGATCTCGGCCATGGTGATCCCGCCCATGTAGGCGAGATAGGGCGGCACGATGGGCAGCACGCAGGGGCTGAGGAAACTCAGGATGCCCGCCGCGAAGGCGACGAGCATGGCAGGCAGCAGGCTGGCGTCGAAAAGGTCGATCCCGAACATGGGCCAAGACCTAGCCGCTTCGCCCGCCCGCGTCACGCGCCAACGCGTCACATTCGCGTGGAAAGGCGCAGGGCGTAGGGCAGGGCGCATGGACTGGGATATCGAGATCGACGCGCAGGGGCTGAAATGCCCCCTGCCGGTGCTGCGTCTGCGCCAGCGCCTTGCCGCGCTGCGACCGGGTCAGGTGGTGCGGCTGGTCGCCGATGACCCGATGGCCGAGATCGACGTGCCGCATTTCTGCGCCGAACAGGGGCACAGGCTGCTGGGTTCCGGGATGAGCGGGGCGGCGACGGTGTTCTTCGTGGCGAAAGGCTGATGCGCGTCCGCGCATCGCTGGGCGGGGCGAAAAACTGCAGTTTTTCGGGTGCGCGAAACTGCAGTTTCGCGGTTCGTTTTGCTGCAGCAAAACGGGGACGGAAAACTGCAGTTTTCCGCCGTCTCATGGCCCGTCACGCGGGCGCAGGATGCGCACCGGATCCTGGTTGCAGAAGATCACGATCTGGCCGGCATTCTCGACCGCGCGAAAGCCGCGGCGATACACTTCGGAGATGAAGGCCTCGCGCCCGATGTAGCGTTCCACGTCGCGCGCGGAGCGACGGATGACCTTGCCCTCGTGGACCTGTCTGGACCGGAAGACATCTGCGAGGAAGGCCTCGGGTGAGTGATTGGGGGGCAAACGTTCCATGTCCGCCAGACTGGCATGGAATGCTTGACGTAACCTTAACGCGGGCCCGCTTTCGCGCGTTCCAGCACGAAAACCCGCACCGCCGAGGCCAGCCCGGATGTCACCCCGCGCGCGGCGTCGATCTCGGCGATCAGCTCGTTGACGGATTTGCCCTCGGCCTCGGCAATGCGGCGCAGCTCATGCCAGAACGCGTCTTCCAGCGACACGCTGGTGCGGTGTCCGCGTAGCGTCAGCGAGTGCTTGCGCGGGCGCGCGGTGCCGCTCATTGCCCCGGCTCCCCCTCGGGATCGGGATCGAGATCGGGGGCGCTGCGTAGATGGCCGTCCAGATGCGCGGTCTCGGCCTTGACGCGGGCCTCCTCGGCCTGGCGCTCGGCCTTCGTGCGCCCGAAACGGGCGGCGTTGGCATCGGCCGTGCGGCGTTTCTCGTCGCGCGCCCGTTGCTTTCGGACCCGGCCAAGGTTGATCACGTCACGCGCCATGGCCGGTCCTTTCGTCACTCGGGGGCCGCAAGGCCGGTGGCGGCCTCGGCCAGCGCCGCCGCCACCTCGGGCGACAGGCAGTCGATCTCGGGGGGTGTCATCTCGGCCGGAGCCTCGCCCGCGGCGACCAGCCCGACGAGCGCCGCGTCGAGGCGCAGGATCTCGGGGCGGATGACGGCGGCAAGGTCGGGCGCGTCGGTCGGGGCCGGCGCCGCGCCACCGGTCCAGCGCTCGATCCAGCAGGACTGGATCGCCTTGGCCGCCTCGATCTGCGCCGCCGAGAAGGCCACGAGCGGCGCGGGGGCGAGGCCCAGCTCGCCGGCGCGCGTCGCCATGGCCTCCAGCACCGCCGCCTCGCGGGGGAGGTCTTCGACGGGAAGCCCGCGCAGGAGCTTCCACGCCGCGACATCCCGCATCAGCGAAAGCCGCTCGGCGATCAGGCCCGGCAGGGTGGCGGCATCGTCCACCCCCTCGGCGCGCGCCATCCCGACCGGCAATAGCCCGCCAAGGGCGAGCACGAGACCCAGCGACAGGAGACGCGCGCGCAGGCTTCTCACCCCTTGGGTCCGATCATGTCCTCCGGGCGCACCACGCGGTCGAAGGTCTCTTCGTCCACGAAGCCCAGCCGGATCGCCTCTTCCTTCAGCGTCGTGCCGTTCTTGTGCGCGGTCTTGGCCACGGTCGTCGCGTTGTCATAGCCGATGGTCGGCGCCAGCGCGGTGACCAGCATCAGGCTTTCCTTCATCAGCCGGTCGATCCGCTCGACATTGGCCTGCGTGCCCTTGAGCATCCGCTCGGTGAAGCTGTCCGCGGCGTTGCCCAGCAGGGTCATGGACTGCAGCAGGTTGTAGGCCATCATCGGGTTGTAGACGTTCAGCTCGAAATGGCCCTGGCTGCCGGCAAAGGCGATGGCCGCGTCATTGCCGAGGATATGGGCGCAGACCTGCGTCATGGCTTCCGCCTGGGTCGGGTTCACCTTGCCCGGCATGATCGAACTGCCCGGCTCGTTTTCCGGCAGGATCAGCTCGCCCAGCCCCGAGCGCGGGCCGGAGCCGAGGAAGCGCATGTCGTTGGCGATCTTGTAGCAGGCCATGGCGGCCGTCTTGATCGCGCCCGACATGAAGACCATCGCGTCATGGGCGGCCAGCGCCTCGAACTTGTTGGGGGCGGTGACGAAGGGCAGGCCGGTGATCGCGGCGATATTGGCGGCAACCGTGGTGTCCCAGCCCTTGTCGGTGTTCAGCCCCGTGCCCACCGCGGTGCCGCCCTGCGCCAGCTCGTAGATGCCCGGCAGTGCCATCTTGATCCGCGCGATGCCATTGCGCACCTGCATCGCGTAGCCCGAAAACTCCTGCCCCAGCGTGAGCGGCGTCGCATCCTGCGTGTGGGTGCGGCCGATCTTGATGATGTCCTTGAATTCCTCGGACTTGGCCTCCAGCGCCGCGGCCAGAGTCTCGAGGCCGGGGATCAGCACCTCATGCGCCGTCACGGCGGCGGCGATGTGCATGGCCGTCGGGAAGGTGTCGTTCGAGGACTGGCCCATGTTGCAATGGTCGTTGGGGTGGACCGGCTTTTTCGAGCCGATCTCACCGCCCAGCATCTCGATGGCGCGGTTCGAGATGACCTCGTTCGCGTTCATGTTCGAC
>JAOARA010000410.1 GCA_025211115.1 Roseicyclus sp.
CGCATCCATTACGCCTATCTCGACGCGGGCGGGAAAGCGCCCAACGTGGTGCAGTCGCGCGCCTCGGTGCGCTACTCGATCCGGGCGCTGAAGCTGCACGAGATGCTGGCGCTGGTCGAACGGGTGAAGAAGGTGGCCGAGGGGGCGGCCCTGATGACCGAGACCACCGTCGAGGCAAAGATGTTCGCCGCCGTCTCGAACCATTTCGAGAACCTGACGATGGACACGATCATGCAGGAGGCGCTGGACGAGCTGGGCGGCGTGCCCTTCGACGACCAGGACCGCGCCTATGCCGCGCGCATCCGCGCGACGCTTTCACCCGCCGATATCGCGGCGGAATGGTCGGTGGTGAACCAGCCGCCCTCCGACGCGGTGCTGTGTGACTGGGTGGTGCCGATGCGGCCCGGCGGCGAGGTGCTGATCGGCTCGACCGACGTGGGCGACGTGACGTGGAAGGTTCCGACGACCGAGGTTCTGGTCGCCACCGCGGCCATCGGCACGCCGCTGCACAGCTGGCAGATGACGGCGCAGGGCCTGTCGGGGGCGGCGCACAAGGGCATGGTCCATGCCGCCAAGGCGATGGGGCGGGTGGCGCAGATCCTCTACAGCGATCCCGCCCGGCTGGCCGAGGCGCAGGCCGAGCATGCCGCGCGCCTTGCCGTCACACCCTACACCTGCCCGATGCCCGCCAATCACCCGCCGCCGCTGGTGCCGCGGCCGACGGCCTCCTGAGCGGCGGTCAGCGGTCAGCGCTCTCCGGCCCTGCGCCCTCCTCCGGCGCAGGGTCATCGCCCGGCGCATCCTCGTCGGGCACCTCGAGCGGTTCGGCCTCGTCCTCGCCCGCCGACAGGGCGGCGGTCTCGGGCGTGGCGGCGCGGGCGGGAACGCTGATCTGGAACGGGGTCTTCCGGTCTTCGGGCACGGCGGCCTTCACGGCCATGCGCCAGATCGTGAAGACGATCATCAGCACATGGGCCACGACGGTGGTCAGGAACAAGCCGCCCGGCCCCAGCCCGGTCATGGCGACACCCGCCACCAGCGGGCCAAGGATGGAGCCCAGCCCGAACACCATCAACAGCCCCCCCGACACCTGGATCGAGGTGCCCGGCGGGGCGTGGTCGTTGGCATGGGCGACGATGATCGGATACATGGCAAAGATCGCCGCCCCGAAGGCCCCCACGAGCAGCAGGTTCAACAGCCGCCCCTCGGGCAGCAGCAGCACGAAGGCGAGATCTGCGGCCAAAGCCACCACCGCCGTGGCCAGCAGCACCTTGCGCCGGTCCATGCGGTCGCTCGCCAGCCCGATGGGGATCTGCGCCAGCGCACCCGCCAGCACCGGGATACTCACGAACAGCGCAATCGCCGTCAGCGCAAGGCCGACACGGTCGGCATAGACCGCGGCCAGCGTGCCGAAGGCGGCATTGGAAATGCCGACAAGGAACACCGCCACCACGGCAACGGGCGAGTTGCGCCAGAGCGCGCGCAGGTCCAGCCGCACCGAGGTCAGCGGCGCGGGCGAGGCCGAGGTCGAAAGCGCCGTGGGCACCAGCGCAAGGCAATAGACGATGCCCGCCACGGCGAAGAACAGGAACCCCGAGGCATCCCCGAGCGAGATCGCCATCTGCCCCGCGGTCACCGCGACAAGGTTCACCATCGTGTAGATGCCGAAGATCGTGCCGCGCGTGCCGGGCTGCGCCCGGTCGTTCAGCCAGCTTTCCACGATCATCGCCGCCCCGGCGAAACAGAAGCCCGACACCGCGCGCACCGGGATCCAGGCCCATGTCTCGACGATGAGCGCCTGCAACAGCACGGCGGTCGCGGCCATGGCGCACATCACGCCGAAGGTTCGGATATGGCCCACCATGCCGACCAGCCGCGGCGCGATCAGGCAGCCCGCCACATATCCCACGGCCCAGCCCGTCCCCAGCAGGCCCAGCGCGCTGGCCGAGAACCCCTCGATCGACCCGCGCACCGGAAGGATCAGCCCATGCATCCCCCCCGCGAAGAGCAGGAGGGCGGAACCGAGAAGCAGCGCGAAGACGGGCACGATCTGACGAACCATGCCCGCAGCGTAACCGGCATCGGTGGCCTTTGGCCACCACCCTGCGGGACGACCGCCTGTATCGGGCCGTCAGCCGCCGCCGAGCCGGGCCACCAGCGCGCGCAGCTGCGCGGCATTGTCTTCGGCCGGGGTGCCGTCCGGGCGGTGGATGTTGTTCTCGAACCCGATCCTGAGCTTGCCGCCCCGGCGGTCGGCCTCGCGCAGACAGGCCGCCTCGTCGCGCCCGAAGGCGCAGACCGCCCAGTCGACCGCGGCCCCGAGCGGCGCAACCGCGCCGAGGAAGGGCGACAGCTCCGCAGGCTGCGCCATGCGCGGCGGCGCATAGGCGCCCAGCACGAAGATGCACTGCAGCGGCCCGGGCAGCGCGCCGCGCGTGACCAGCTCGACGAAGCGCCGCGCATCGTCGAGGTCGAACAGGATGTGCTGGATCGGGATACCCGCCTCGGCGGCCCAGTGGTAGAAGCCCTGCGCCTCGGGGTCGGGACCGGCACCCGGCCACAGTTCGCGCAGCGCGGCCGAGGCCCCCTCGGGCATCACCTCGCGCACCACCTGCCGCTGCAGCTCGGGGCCGAACAGGCCCGCGGCCTCGGTCGTGATCTGCACCGGCATGTCGGGCAGGGCGCGGCGCATCTCGGCGATCAATTCGCGGTAAAGCCCGGCGTCGAGACTGTGCCGCCCCGCCTCGTCGCGGACATGGGCATGCAGCGCCTCGGCGCCTTCGGCATGGGCGGCGCGGGCGGCCTCAACGGTCTCGGCGATGCTCAGGGGCAGCGCGGGGTGGTCGCGCTTCAGCCGCCGCGCGCCGTTGGGGGCCAGCATGATCCGCGGCAGCACCGCCAGCCGCGAGGTCACGCAAGCGCCCTTTCGACGGCACGGCCCAGCTTGCCGACCAGTTCGTCGATCTGCGCATCCTCGATGATGAAGGGCGGCGCGATCAGCACATGGTCGCCGTCGCGCCCGTTCACGGTGCCGCCGGCGGGATAGATGATCAGCCCTTCCTCCATCGCCGCCGCCTTGACGCGGGCATGCAGCTTGCGCGCCGGGTCGAAGGGCCGCTTGGTCGCGCGGTCCTCGACCAGCTCGATCGCCCGGAACAGCCCCCGGCCCCGGATGTCGCCGACATGGGCGTGCTGCCCGAACGCCGCGCGCAAGCCCGCCTCCAGCGTCTCGCCCTGCGCCCGCACCCGCGCGACCAGGTCGCGGTCGATCAGCGCGCGCAGCACGGCATGGCCCGCCGCTGCCGCAAGCGGGTGGCCGTGGTAGGTGTGGCCATGCTGGAAACTGCCCGAGCCCTGCGCGATGGCGTCATGGATCGCGGCCGTGCAGAGCATCGCGCCGATGGGCATGTAACCCGCGCCCAACCCCTTGGCGATGGTCAGGATATCGGGCGCGATCCCGTCCTGTTCGCAGGCGAACAGGCTGCCGGTGCGGCCCATGCCGCACATCACC
>JAOARA010000411.1 GCA_025211115.1 Roseicyclus sp.
CACTCCGCAAACCTTGCACGCGCTACAGGCGGCCTGGGTCACGCACCAGGTCGCGCAATGCGGCTACTGCCAGTCGGGCCAGATCATGCAGGCGGCAAGCCTTCTGGCCCAGACGCCGGACCCCACGGACGCCGACATCGACGCGGCCATGTCCGGCAACCTCTGCCGCTGCGGCACCTACCCGCGCATCCGCGCCGCGATCCATGACGCGGCCCGCGCGCTGCAGGAGGGGTGAGCCATGGCGAACTGGGGCAAGATCGCTAGACGGAGCTTACTGATCGGCTCGGCCGCTGTCGCGGGCGGCGTCGCCTTCGGCGTCTGGCAATACCGCCGCGCCTTGCCGAACCCGCTGGAGGCGGGCGAAGGCGAGGTCGCGCTGAACCCCTGGATCATCATCGACCAACAGGGGGTGACGCTGGTCGCCGCCCGTGCCGAGATGGGCCAGGGCGTCTACACCACCCTGCCCGCGCTGCTGGCCGAGGAACTGGACGTCGCGTGGGAAGACGTGCGCGTCATCCACGGGCCCGCGGCGCAGGCCTATTACAACGCCGGCCTGATGAGCCATGCCTTGCCCTCGACCGATTACGACCGGACGGCGTGGCAGGAGATGATGGTCGAGGCGATGTCGGTCCTGCCCAAGATGATCGGCTTGCAGGTGACGGGCGGATCGACCTCGACGCTGGACGCCTACGAGAAACTTCGGCAGGCGGGCGCGACCGCGCGCGAGGTGCTGAAACAGGCCGCCGCCGCGCGGCTGGGCCTGCCGGTGGAGGCGCTGTCGACGGAAAACGGGCGCGTGATCGCGCCGGGCGGGATCGAGCTGAGCTATGCCGAGCTGGCGGAAGATGCCGCCGGGATCGACCCGCCGCGCCGCGTGGCGCTCAGGCCCGCGTCCTCGTGGAAATACCTCGGGCGCTCCATGCCGCGGCTCGACATGGTGGAGAAGGTGACCGGGCGGGCCGAGTTCGGCATCGACAAGCGCCTGCCGGGAATGCGCTTTGCCACGGTGCGGATGTGCCCGCGGCTGGGGGGCGAGATGCGCGCCTTCGACGCCTCGGCCGCCGAGGCGATGCCGGGCGTCGAGCGGGTGATCGACCTTGGCACAGGCATCGCGGTGATCGCCACGAACACCTGGCTTGCCATGCGCGCCGCCGAGGCGGTCGAGATCGAGTGGGGGCCCGCCCCCTACCCCGAGACCTCGGAGGCGCTGATGGAGGTGATCCGCGCGGCGCTGGACGGCGAGGCGAACTCGACGCTGCGCGACGAGGGCGACGTGGACCGGATGGAGGTCGCGCCTGCGGACCGGGTGATCGAGGCGGAGTATACCGTGCCCTGGCTGGCGCACGCCACGATGGAGCCGATGAGCGCGGCGGCCCATTTCACCGGCGACCGGCTGGAGATCTGGACCGGCAGCCAGGCGCCGGGGTTCGCCGAGGAGGCGGCTGCGCGCGCCGTGGGGTTGGAGCCGGAGCAGGTGCGCTGCCATGTTACCTATCTCGGCGGCGGCTTCGGGCGTCGGGGCGAATACGACTTCGTCGTGCTCGCCGCCCGCGTGGCGCAGGCCATGGCAGGGGTACCGGTGCAGGTGACATGGTCCCGCGAAGAGGACATGCGCCATGATTTCTACCGCCCCGCCGCAGCGGCGCGGATGCGCGGCGTGATCCGCAACGGTTTCGCCCATGCGCTCGAGGGGCGGGTCGCTGCCCCCTCGGTCACGCGGCAATCCATGGCGCGGCTGACGGGCAGCGCGCCCCCCGGCCCCGACAAGGGGCATGTGGAGGGGATGTTCAACCAGCCCTACGCGATCCCGAACTACCGGGTGACGGGACACCTGGCCGAGTTGTCAGTGCCCATCGGCTTCTGGCGGTCGGTCGGCAACTCCTTCAACGGGTTCTTCATGGAAAGCTTCATCGACGAGATGGCGCTGGCCGGTGGCCGCGACCCGCTGGGCTTCCGGCTGGAACTGGCGCGCAACGAGCATGCGCCCACGGCGGGCGTGCTGGAGGCCGTGGCCGAGATGTCGGGCTGGTCCGCCCCGCGGGCCGAGGGCACGGGGATGGGCGTGGCGATGACCCATTCCTTCCACACGCCCGTGGCGGTGGTGGTGGAAGTCGCCGACCGCGGCGGCGAGATCGCGCTGACGCGGGCCTGGATCGCCTGCGACGTGGGCACCGCGCTCGACCCGTCGATCATCGAGGCGCAGATGGTGGGGGGCCTCGTCTTCGGCCTGTCGGCGGCGATGATGGAGGAGATCAGCTTCGCGGATGGCGAGGTGGAGCAGTGGAACTACCCCGATTACGACGCGCTGCGCATGGGGCAGATGCCGGAGGTGGAGGTGCGCATCCTCGAGACGCAGGGCCATATCGGCGGCGTGGGCGAACCCGCGACCCCGCCTGCCGCCCCGGCGCTGGCCAATGCGATCTTCGACCTGACGGGCGAGCGCATCCGCGAGTTGCCGCTGAACCGGCGTGTCCGCTTCGTGATCTGAGGGGGCTTTGCGGCGTGGCTCGGCCTGCGGCCTGCGCCACGACCGCGGTGGCACCGCTGGCGCGGTGCGGGGGCGCCCGGTTCGGCTGGTGTCGCGCGGGGTGGTTTCGTCGCTCCCGAAGAAGGGGGGCTTTGCCCCCCGTCGCCTTCGGCGACTCCCCCCAGGATATTTTCGAAACGGAGAAGGGTCAGAAGAGGCTGCCCTGGTCCGGCTTGTCGGGCTTGGGTGCTGTGCGTTTCGGGGCCGGTTTCGGGGTCGCGCCGGTGGGGGTGACGCCGAGGCGGCCGTCGGCGAACTCGATCTCGAGGGCGGGGTGGGTCTCGGCGGCGGCTTTCGTCGTGACGGGCGTATCGCCTGCGCGCACCACGGCGTAGCCGCGAGCGAGCGTTTCGGTGTAGCCGAGCGTCTGGTGCAGCCGCGCGAGGTTCGTCAGCCGGTCGCGGCGGGCGGCGAGCGCGGTGTCGGTGCCGCGCGCGAGGCGAGCCGCGAGATCGTCGAGGCGGGCGCGCGCCTCGGTGAGACGGCGGGACTGGCGGGCAGGGTCGAGGCGGCGGGCGAGCCCGTCGAGGTCGCGGCGGCCCTGCCGGGTCAGGGCGTGGAGCGTTTGCGGGCCGAGGCGGGCGGCGGTCTGGCCGAGCGCGAGGCGCTTTTTCGACACCGCCCGGTCGAGGGCAGGCGTGAGCCGCGCGGCGGCCCCGTCGATCCGGCCGCGGGCAAGCGCCGTGCGGTGGCGGAGCGCGGGCGCGAGGCCCGCCGCGGCGAGATCGAGGCGCTGGCGCGCGCCGTCGAGCAGCGCCTCGGGGCGCGGCAGGGCGCGGGAGAGGTCGGCGAGGCGCTGGCGGCGGGCGCTCATGCCCTGCGCCATGGCGCGGGTCAGGATGCCGTCTTGCTGGCGCAGCCAGTTCAGAAGGTCCATGCGCACCGGCACGGCGCGCTCGGCGGCCGCCGTGGGCGTCGGCGCGCGCCAATCCGAGGCGAAGTCGATCAACGTCGTGTCGGTCTCGTGGCCCACCGCCGAGATCAGCGGGATCGCGCTCTCGGCCGCGGCGCGGACGACGGCTTCCTCGTTGAAGCCCCAGAGGTCCTCGAGACTGCCGCCGCCGCGGGCGACGATGATCAGGTCGGGGCGCGGCACCGGGCCGCCTGCCGCGGGCAGGGCGTTGAAGCCGCGGATGGCGCGGGCGACCTCGGGGGCGCATTTCTCGCCCTGCACGGCGACGGGCCAGATCAGCACGGGACGCGGGAAACGGTCGCGCAACCGGTGGAGGATGTCGCGGATCACCGCGCCCGAGGGCGAGGTGACGACGCCGATGACCTCCGGCAGGAAGGGGAGCGGCTGCTTGCGCCGCTCGTCGAACAGCCCCTCGGCGGCGAGCATGGCGCGGCGTTTCTCCAGCATCGCCATCAGCGCGCCCGCCCCCGCGGGGCGGAGATCCTCGATCACCAGCTGGTATTTCGACTGTCCGGGGAAGGTCGTGAGGCGGCCCGTTGCGATCACCTCCATCCCTTCCTCGGGCGGATGGGCGAGGCGGGAGGCCACGCCCTTCCAGATCACCGAGGCCAGAACGCTGCGGTCATCCTTGAGGTCGAGGTAGACATGGCCCGAGCGCGGGCGCGAGAGCCGCCCGACCTCGCCGCGGACGCGGACATGGGAAAAACCGGCCTCGATGCTGCGCTTCACCGCGCCGGAGATTTCCGAGACGGTGAATTCCGGTGCATTGCCGGGGTTCGCGTCTTCGATCAGGTCATCCATCGCGTCAGTCGCCCTTGGGTTTGCGGGTCTCGCGCCACGCGTCCCAGGCGGTGTAGAGCGCGACCACCCCGAGGATGAGGTAGATCAGCCGCGGCACCGCGAGAATGCCCGCGGCATGCAGGCCCGCCATGGCCACAAGCGCGATCAGGGCGGCCGCGAAGGCGGCCAGCGCCGCGGGGGCGGAGCCATGCTCGGCCGCTGCGAAGCCGCGCAAGCGTGACCAAAGGTCCGGTCCTGTCATGTTGTGCCCGCCCCTGCCGGTTTGTAATGCAGGGTAAGACTAGCAAGAGGGGCGGCGAAGGTGAACATCCTGATACTCGGTGGCGGCGGGCGCGAGCATGCGCTGGCCTGGGCGGTGCAGCAGAACCCGAAATGCGACCGGCTGATCGTGGCGCCGGGCAATGCCGGGATCGCCATGCTCGCGGAATGCGCCGCGCTCGACATCGAGGATGGCGAGGCGGTGGTGGGCTTCGCCGTCGAGGAGAGCATCGACTTCGTCATCATTGGGCCAGAGGCCCCGCTCGCCGCCGGTGTGGCCGATGCGCTGGCCGAGGCGGGCATCCTCGTCTTCGGGCCCTCGGCCGCGGCGGCGCGGCTGGAGGCCTCCAAGGGCTTCACCAAGGAGGTCTGCGACGCCTGCGGCGCGCCGACCGCCGCGTGGGCGCGGTTCACCGATGCGGCGGCGGCCAAGGACTACGTCGCGGCGCAGGGCGCGCCCATCGTGGTCAAGGCCGACGGGTTGGCCGCGGGCAAGGGCGTCGTCGTGGCCGAGACCGTGGCCGAGGCGCAGGAGGCCATCGACGAGATGTTCGGCGGCGCCTTCGGCGCGGCAGGGGCCGAGGTCGTGATCGAGGAGTTCATGACCGGCGAGGAAGCCTCCTTCTTCATCCTGTCGGATGGCAAGCGCGTTCTGCCCATCGGCACCGCGCAGGATCACAAGCGCATCGGCGAGGGCGATACCGGGCCGAACACCGGCGGCATGGGGGCCTATTCCCCCGCGCCGGTGCTGACCGACGAGGTGGCCGCGCGCGCGCTGGCCGAGATCGTCGAGCCGACCGTGGCCGAGATGGCGCGGCGCGGCACGCCCTATCGCGGGGTGCTTTATGCCGGTCTGATGATCGAGGGCGGTGTGCCGCGGCTGGTGGAATACAACGTCCGCTTCGGCGACCCGGAGTGCCAGGTCCTGATGATGCGGCTGGGGGGGCAGGCGCTGGACCTGATGCTGGCCTGTGCCGAGGGGCGGCTGGCCGAAATGGCCGTGACCTGGGCCGAGGATCACGCGATGACCGTGGTCATGGCCGCCAGGGGCTATCCCGGCAGCTACGGCAAGGGCGAGGTGATCGGCGGTCTCGACGGCTTGCCCGAGGATTCGCATCACATGGTGTTCCACGCGGGCACCGCGGCGCGGGATGGCACGGTGGTGGCCAATGGCGGGCGGGTGCTGAACGTGAC
>JAOARA010000412.1 GCA_025211115.1 Roseicyclus sp.
CGCGCAGCGCGTCGGCCGCGCCGGCCAGGCCCGCGCCCCGCAGCTCGGCGATGGCGGCGACGCGGGCGCGGCCGGCCTCCGCGCCCTCTGCCGTCCAGCCCGCGCCGAAGAGCCGCGCAAGGACGTAGAGCGTCGCGGTGTCGCGCGCCGCGGCCCTGTCGGCAAAGAGCGCGGTCAGCGTGGCCATCCGCGCGGCTTCGGGCAGGTCCGCGCGGTCGAGCAGGGCGATCAGCCGGGGAAGGTCGCGCGCCGCGCCCAGCGCCATGACCGTCTCGTGCCAGAGCGGGGCCGCATCGGCGGTGCCGCCGGTTTCGCGCAACAGCGCCTCGGCCGCCTCCACCCGCTCGGGCGGGATTACAAGGCCGAGCCCACGGTCGAACCCCATCGCCTGCGCCATCGCGGTCAGCGGGTCGCCGCCGTCGTCGCGCAGCGCCAGCGCGAGCGCCTGTCGCGTCGCCTCCGCCCCGCCGGGCACCAGCCCGAGATCGATGTCGAGCTGCAACAGCGCGGTCTCGGGCAGGGTGCCCGCGCGGTGCAGGAGATCGCGCAGGTTGCGCGCCGGGTTCGGGTGCCCCTCGGCGTGCAGGCGGCGCGCGACCCGCGGCGCGACCTGGTCGCGCAACGCGGTCGGAAGCGCCGCGGTCGCGCGTTGCAGGCGGCCGGCGACTTCCTCGGTCAGGGCCGCGGCCTGGCCTCCGGGCTGGCCTCCGAGCTGGCCTCCCGGCTGCGGGCCGGGTTGGGTGGCGGACCCCAGCGTGCCGCCGAGGAGATGCCAGACGAGGTCTTCGTCGCTGCAGATCAGCGGCGCATCCTGCGATGCGCCCACGGGCGCGGGGCGCCCATCGACCAGCGCCGCGATGCGCTGCAACTCCGCGGGGGGCGCGGGGATGCGGTCGAGCCAATCGGCAGCCTCGGCCCCGAAGCCGAATCGCAGGTAATGGCGTGCCAGCGCCAGCACCGCATCGCGCTGCAGCACGTCGCGCGCATCGTAGAGGGCAAGGCGCAGCTGGCCGAGGCCGTCGTCGAACCGGTCCGACGCGCTCCATTCGGCGATGGGCAGCACGGTATCGGGGCAGGTCAGCCGGGGTTGGCGGGGTTCGGCGGCCTGCGTCCGGTGCAGCGCCGCGTCAAAAGCGGTTTCCGCCCGCAACGGCAGGTCCGCGGCCGGTCCGCTGCCGGGGCCGGTCAGCCCCGCGTCAGGCCGCGGCGCGACCGGCTCGGCGGGCGCGGAAGCTGCGCCCGGATCGGCATCGGTGAAGGGGCGCAGGGGCGCACTGTCCAGCAGGCCCGAGGCCGCGGCGCGCGCCAGTTGCTCGGCCATGATCTGCGCCGCGGTCTCGAGGTCGACCCCGCCCGCGGCGGGCGTTGTGGCGGACATGGCGGCAGACATGGCCGGCGACATGGGCGATGCGGCGGCTGCGGGGCCAAGCTCTGGGCCAGCCAGAAGGCGCGTCATGTCCGGCAGGGCCGCCGCGTCACCGCCGGGTGCGGACGCCCCCGACACCCCGGCCAGCTGCGCAGCGGCGGGTGCCGGGACCGGGTCGGCCACCGCGGCCGCGGCGGGCTCGGGCGGGGCCGCGGTGGCAAGGCCCCCTTCGACGGCATCGGCCTCCGGCTCATCGTCCGACGCCGCTGCCGCATCCTCCGGCACCGTGGCCGGATCAGATGCCGGACGATATCCCGGATCGTGAATGTCGATCACGAGATACCGCCCCTCGTGGCGCGTGACCTCGACCGGGCAGTCGCAGCCGAGCTGCAGGTCCAGCGTGTCACCCCCCTCCAGCGCGGCGAGCCGCGTCCGCGGCACAAGGCGAAAGACATCGCCGGTCTCGAACCCGTCGACCGGGGGGGAGAGGGTCAGCCGCCGCGCCTCCCCCTCTCCGTCGAGACGCCAGTCGCGGTCCGCCCCGATGTCCAGCACCAGCCGGCTGAACCCGGCATGCTCGCCCGCGCGCACCGTCAGGGTCTGCGCATCGACCGCCATGGCCCGGAGGCCGATCAGGACGGCAAGCATCGCCGCGGCACGCCTCATGCGGCCACCGGCGATTTCAGGGCGCGCAGCGCCTCTTCCAGCTCGGTGAAGGCGGGGCGGACGTGGCCGGGGGCGTTCTGGCGGCCGACCTCGATGCAGATGTTGGTCGCGTGGTTGTGCAGGTTGGCCACCAGCACCTCGCGGATCATCAGGTAGAACAGGTGATCCTCCTCGACCACGGCCTTGACCCGCGACGCGAAGGGACCGACGAACCCATAGGCGAGGAACACGCCGAGAAAGGTGCCCACCAGCGCGCCGCCGATCAGCCCGCCCAGGATCTCGGGCGGTTGGTCGATCGAGGCCATGGTCTTGATCACGCCCAGAACGGCCGCGACGATGCCCAGCGCCGGAAGGCCATCGGCCACCGTCTGCAACGCATGCGAGGAATGCAGGGCGTGGTGAACACGCTCTTCCAGGCGCTTGTCCAGCACCTCCTCGACCTGGTGGGGGTCGTCGTAATTCATCGCCGCCGAGCGCAGCGTGTCGCAGATCAGCTCGACCGCGACGCGGTCAGACTGGATGCGCGGGTATCGCCCGAAAATCTCGGACCCGGCCGGGTTCTCGATATGCTCCTCCAGCGCGACGGCGTTCTGCCGGGCAAGGCGCAACAGTTCGAACAGCAGGCACAGGAGGTCGCGGTAATCCCCGTGCTTCCAGCGCGGGCCCTTGAAGACCTTGCCGATGTCCTTGAGCGTGTGTTTCACGGTGCCGGTGTCATTGGCGATCAGGAACGCCCCCACCGCCGCGCCGAGAATCATGGTCATCTCGTAGGGCAGCGACTTGATGATGATGCCCATCTTGCCACCCGCGGCGAGATAGCCGCCGAAGACCATGGCGAAGACGACGACGATTCCGATCATCCCGAGCATGGGCGGCATTCTCCTGCTGTGCGAGGCGAGCCTCGGGCAAAACGCTTAATTTTCCGTCTCCGCACCCGCGGGTCCGGGCAGGTCCAGGCGCGGGGCCGCGCTGTTGCGGGTGGCGATGATGACCGAGACGGCATAGGCCTGCTCGGGCGGCAGTTCCGCCATCAGCGTGGCCGAGGCCGCGGGCGACATGCGCGCGAGAAACCCCGCGGCGAAGCCCGGCTGCATCTGCGCGAAGACCGCCGCGGCCTCCTCGGGCGGCATCGTCTCGTAGACCCGCGTCAGGCGGTCGAGATCGCTTTCGGCTGCGGTGTCCGAGCGCACGATCAACGCCTCGAGCCGCGTCTCGGCGGCCTCCAGCTCGGCCAGCCGCGCCTCGACCAGCGCCTGCGCCGCCGCAACGGCGCTCTCGCGGTCGGCAACCGCGGCCTCACGCCGGTCCAGCGCGCTGCGAAGGGCGTCGATCTCGGCCAGCGCGTCCTGCAGGGTGCGGGCCATGTCCGCGGTCATGTCCGCGCTCAGGGCCCCGGTCATGGAAGCGGCCCGTTCCCCGGCGTGCCCCGACGGCCCCGGCGATGCCGCGTGGCTGCCCGGCGAATCGCTCGCCACGGCCTCGGCCAGCGCCCCCTCCAGCGTGCCGAGGCGCAAGAGCGCCGACAGCGCAAAGACGAAGCCCAGCGCGGTCAGGGCCCATTTCTGCCGCCAGCGCCCGCGCGGCCCGGTGGCGCGCCGGGGCGCGGAACGAGGAGCGCGCGCCATGATCTAGGCCCGCGCTGCCGCGACCGTCGCCGCGCGACGGCTGCCGAAGACCGGCATGGCGACCTCGGCGGCGGGCGGCGGCGCATCGGGGGGCGGCGCATCGAGGGGGGCCGCATCGGGGGGCGGCGCGGCCGTGTCCGGCACCCCGGCCTGCACGCCCCCAGCCCGCGGCGGGGCCTGCACCGCGATCGCTTCCTCGGCGAAATCGTGGCAGGCGGCGATCATCAGCTCCAGCTCACCCGAGATCTCGCGCGCCTGGTTGACCAGCGTCTGAAGGTGCTGCCCGGCCCCGTCGGTGCCCGTCCGGGCCTCGGCCAGGGCGGCGCGCATCTCGTCGACCTGTTGCGACATCACGGCGATGGCCCCGCCGATCCCCTTGTCGAAACTGGTCAGCCGCGACAGGCGGCGCGACAGGACAAGGCAATAGACCGCCGCCCCGAGCGAGGCGGCAACCATCAGCAGATCGGCGGCAAGGGACAGGTAGACAAGCATTCAGTTCACCACGAATTGCGTCACGAGAAGGTCGCTCACCCGGCCCGCGCCGGTCACCACCTGGATGCGGCGCAGCATCTGCGCGCGCAGCCGTGCAAGGCTGGTCGGGTCGCTCAGCTCATCGACCGCGACCACCCGCAGGTAGCCGTTCAGCACGTCCAGCACCCGCGGGCTCAGGCGCGTCACCTCGGCGGCATGGGCCGGGTCGACCTCCAGCTCGGCGGTGAACATCAGGTGGCGCGCGGTCTCTCCCGGCCCGAGCGAGATCACCAGCGTCTCGAGCGGAACAAAGGCCACGTCGGTCGGCGCCATCGGCGCGGCGGTGTCGCCGTGGCCATCATCGGCCGCCGCCGCGTCATGGCCGGCCGCGTCATGCCCGTCGGCCTGCGCGGTGCCGCCCGACAGCGGCCCCGAGGTCACGGCCCAATAGCCCCCGCCGCCACCGGCGACGGCCAGCACCACGCCAAGAAGCAGGGGAATCAGCAAGCCCTTGCGCGGTTTCGCGGCGGTTTCCGGCTCTGTCGTCTCGGCACTCATGGCGGCGGGAGTTCCCTGTTTGATCTCCCCCCTTCTAGCGCCACTGCACTAACCGAATCTTAATCCGCCGACCGCTATCACCGATCCCGGAACCGCCAGAACGGCAGCACAGCGAGGATCGTGGTGAACGCGCTCATCGGCACTTGGAACGGGTTGGACGGGCGTCGCCGCGGGATGCTCGTGGGCGGGGCCGCGGCCCTGCTGGTCGTCTTCGTCATGCTCGCGCGGCTCGTCGCCGCGCCCGGCTACGCGCTGCTTTATGCCGGGCTCGACCCCGCCGCCGCCGGAGAGGTCATCGCCGCGGTCGAGGGACGGGGCGTCGCCTACCGGGTCGAGGGGGACGCGATCCTCGTCGAACAGTCCCAGCGCGACGCGCTGCGCATGGCCCTCGCGGGAGAGGGGCTGCCGGCCAATGGCGCGGCGGGCTACGAACTGCTCGACGGGCTGTCGGGCTTCGGCACCACCTCGCAGATGTTCGACGCCGCCTATTGGCGCGCGCGCGAGGGGGAGCTGGCCCGCACCATCGCCGCCAGCCCGCATATCCGCGGCGCGCGCGTGCATCTCGCCAACCCCGGCGCGGACCCGTTCCAGCCCGCGCAGACCGTGACCGCCTCGGTCGCGCTGCAGCCCGCGGCGGGCGGGCTCGGCCCCGGCCATGCGCGCGCGCTGCGCTATCTCGTGGCCTCCTCGGTGCCGGGCCTTCTGCCCGAGAACGTGACCGTCCTCGATGCCGACAGCGGCCAGGTGCTGGGCGGGGCCGACAGCCTGACGCCCGCCGCCGACGCCACCTCCCGCGCCGAGGAGCTGCGCCGCAACATCGAGCGGCTGCTGGCCGCCCGCGTCGGCCATGGCAATGCCGTGGTGCAGGTCAGCGTCGCGCTGGAGACAACGCGCGAAACGATCCGCGAGCGCCTGATCGACCCCGAAAGCCGAATCGCCATCGCCACCGAGACCGAGGACCGCACCAACAGCGCGCGCGATGCCGGGGGCACCGGCGTCACCGTCGCCTCGAACCTGCCCGACGGCGATGCGGCGGGCGGCGGCGACAGCTCCTCCCAGGGGTCCGAAACGCGCGAGCGCGTGACCTTCGACCTGTCCGAAACCCAGCGCGAGATCGCGCGGGAGCCGGGCGATATCCGCCGCCTGAGCGTCGCCGTCCTGCTGAACGGCGTCGTGACCGAGGGGGCCGACGGCAGCGCCACACTCGCCCCGCGCCCGGCCGAGGAAATCGCCGCACTCGAGGCGCTGGTGCGCTCGGCCATGGGCTTCGACGCCGAGCGCGGCGATGCGCTCACCATCACCTCCATGGCCTTCGACGAAAGCGTCGCGGGGCCGCTTGTCGCGCCCGGCCTGCTCGACCGCGTCAGCCTCGATCTCGGGCGCGTCCTGCAAACGCTGGTGCTTGCGGCGGCGGCGCTCTTCATCGCCTTCGGCCTGCTGCGCCCGCTGCTGCGCCGCCCGGCCGAGGATCTCGCGGAACCTGCCGCCGGCATCGCGCTGGCCCGGCAACCCGAAGATGCGCAAGCGGCCGGGGCACTGCCCCTCGCCGCGCCCGAGCCGCCCGAGCGCAACGCGCCCGGCCTGCCGCCCGCTGCCGCCGCCGCAGCGTCCGCGGATGCCGCCGGTGCCGCAGCCGCCCTGCCGGCTCCCGCCCTGCCGCTGGCCGAGGGGGCGGAGCTTCCGCTTGATCCGGTCGAACGCCTGCGCCGCCTGATCGAGGAGCGCGAGGAGGAAACCGTCGAGATCCTGCGCAGCTGGATGGAAGAGGACGAGGGGGTGCGCCCATGACCCGCGCCCTGACCCTCGAGGAGTTCTCGACCACCCCGGCATCTGCGCCGGGGCCGACCGCCCCCGCGGCCGCCGCGGACCCCGAAACCGCCCTGGCCGCCTTCGACGAAGGCTATCGCAACGGTTGGGAGGATTGCGCCAGCGCCGAGGCCGAGGGGCAGCGCCGCATCGGCGCCGATCTCGCCCGCGCCCTGTCCGAGGTGAACCGCAGCTACGAACAGGCGCGGGCCGATATCCTCGCCGCCCTCGGGCCGCTCTTCGAGGAGATGGCCGCCCGCCTGCTGCCCCGCCTCGCCGCCGAGGCCGTGGCCCCCGCCGTGCAGTCGGAACTGACCCGCATCGCCGAACAGGCCAGCGGCGGGCAGGTCGTGCTGATGGCGGCCCCCGCCGCCCTGCCCGCGCTCGAGCGGCTGGTGGACACGCAGCCGGACCTGTCGCTCCGGCTTGTCGCCGAACCCGCGCTGGCCGAGGGGCAGGTCTCGCTCCGCTTCGCGGGCGAACGGCGCGACATCGACCTGGGCGAGGCCGCCGCGCGCATGGCCGAGGCGCTGCGCGCCTTCACCGCCCCCGACCAGACCGGCGCGCCCCGCGCCGCCACACAGGGAGCCGCCTGATGACCGACCCGATCCACCCCCATGGCGCCGCCCTGCAGGGCGTCCCGATCGAGATCCGCGTCTCGGTCGGCCGCGCCCGACCGCTGTTGCGCGACGTGATGGCGCTCGCCCCCGATGCCGTGCTGCCCCTCGACAGCCGGATCGAGGATCCGGTCGCGCTCTATGTCGGCGACCGCATGATCGCCGAAGGCGAACTGGTCGAGCTGGAGGGTGAGCGCGCGGGCCAGCTGGCCGTGCGCGTCACGCGGCTCGGCGGGGACGGCAATGCCCTGGGTTGAGCGCACGGGCCGCGCCGCGCTGCTGGCCCTGCTGCTGCTGGCCGTCCTCGGCTCCGCCGCCACCGCGCAGGAGGTGACGCTGGACCTCGGCGACGGCACGTCGCTCACCGCCCGCGCGCTGCAGTTGATCGCGCTGATCACCGTCCTCAGCCTCGCGCCCGGGCTGGCGATCATGATCACCTGCTTTCCCTTCGTGGTGACGGTCCTGTCGATCCTGCGACAGGCCATCGGCCTGCAGCAATCGCCGCCCAACATGCTGATCGTCAGCCTTGCGCTGTTCCTCACCTATTTCGTCATGGCCCCCGTCTTCGAACAGGCCTACGCGCTCGGCATCTCGCCCCTGCTCGAGGGCACCCTTGCCCCGCAACAGGCGCTGACCGCCGCCTATGGCCCGTTCCGCGGCTTCATGCTGAACCGGGTCGAGGCCGAGACGCTGCACGCGCTGGCCGAGTTGCGCGGGCTGGATGCCGCCGCCGATCCCGTGCCCTCGATCCTCATCCCCGCCTTCATGCTGAGCGAGGTGGAGCGCGCCTTCCAGATCGGCTTCCTGATCTTCCTGCCCTTCCTCATCATCGACCTCGTGGTCGCCGCCATCCTGATGTCCATGGGGATGATGATGGTGCCCCCCGTCATCGTGTCCCTGCCCTTCAAGCTTGCCTTCTTCGTCGTCGCCGACGGCTGGTCGCTGGTGACCGGCGCGCTGGTGCGCTCGTATTTCTGACCCTGCCGCCCAAGGTGCCCGCATGACCGACCCCTCCCGCGCCCGGCCCGATCCCGCGCAACACCGCTCCGAAAAGCTCGAGGCCATCGCCGCCGTCTTCGGCACCGATGTCGCCGCCCGGATCGGCGGCGGCGGGGCGGCGCGCGGGGCAGCCCTGCCCGCCGACCGGCCCGATCCAGCCCGGCCCGATCCCGACAGGCTGGCGTGGCAGACCAACCGCCTGATCCGCCACCTGCGCGACCGCGTGGGCGAGGTCGCCCCGGCAGCGGCGCAGGCCGCGCCCGCGGGGGCAGCCGCGTCCGATCAGCCACGACCCGCAGCCGCGGCCACGTCCGCGCAGCGCATCGCCGCCCCACCCGGCCCGCCCCCGGTCTTTCGCCGGACCGCGCGGATGCCGACGCTCGCCGCGGGCGAGGATCTTGCACAAGAACACCCCGCCGTCATCGCGCATGTCCTGCGCGGGGAAGGGCAGGAGATCCGCGTCGCGGTCCTCCGGGCGCTTCCCGGCACGCTCGCGCGCGACGTGATGCGCCGCCTCAAGGCGCGCTGACCTGCCCCGGCAGGGATGGGGGCGGGGCGGGAGGCACCCCGGTGCCCGATGCGGTCCATTTTCCAACCGAGGCCCCGTCCCAAGGTCCGGCCCGCGGTGCAGCGCCAACGCGGCGCAGCGGATACCCAAGACACCCGGCGCCAAAGACGCCTCCGCCCCGCGCGACGCAGGTGATCGCGGACCGCACCCATCGCACCGCAGGGCCAAAGGCCGCATCCCGTGGCAGGCTCCGCGGGGAAAAGCGGCGCTCTGCGCGCCATGCCCCGCATCCGACGCCGCGGCCCGAGACCTCGCCCCGGCGCCATGCAAAGGCCCGCAGCGCGCGGCGGTGCGACCGCGCCGCAGCAGGAGAACCGGCCCGCCCTTCAGCGCACGATGAACTCCGCATGCAGCGCGCCGGCGGCCTGGATCGCGTTCAATATGTCGATCATCTCGCGCGGCGAGACGCCCAGCGCGTTCAGCGCCGCCACGACATCCGACAGGCTCGTGCCCTCGGCGATCTGCGCAAGGCCCGTCGTCTCCTCCTCGGCCAGCCCCACCCCGGTGCGGGGCAGGATCACCGTCTCGCCCTCGGCGAAGGGGTTGGGCTGCACCGCGATCGGCCGCTCCTCGATCCGCAGCGTCAGGTTGCCCTGCGCCACCGCGACCGTGCTGATGCGCACATCCTCGCCCATCACGATGGTGCCCGACCGCTGGTCGACCACCACGCGCGCGCGGCGCTCGGGCTCGACCAGGATGTTCTCCACCCGGCTCAGCGCATGGGCGGGCGAGGGCGCGCGCGTCGCCCGCACGTCCAGCACGACCGTGCCCGCGTCCAGCATCGCCGCGACACCCGCGCCGAAATCGGCGTTGATCGCGCGCTCGATCCGCTCTGCCGTGGTGAAATCCGGGCTGCGCAGCGCAAGGCGCACCTGCGCCATGTCCGACAGCTCGAAATCGACCTCGCGCTCGACGCGCGCGCCGTTCGGGATCGCGCCGGCCGTCGGCACCCCCTCGACCAGCTCCGCGCCATCGCCGCCGACGGCGACACCGCCCGCGATGACCGCGCCCTGCGCCACGGCGTAGATCTCGCCATCCGCGGCGGTCAGCGGCGTCATCACCAGCGTGCCGCCCAACAGGCTGTCGGCATCGCCGATCGCCGAGACGGTCACGTCGATCCGGCCGCCCGACCGGGCGAAGGGCGGCAGCGTCGCGGTCACGATCACCGCGGCCACGTTCTGCGGGCGGAACTGCTCGCCGGTCACGTTCACACCGAGACGTTCGAGGATGTTGACCATGATCTCCTCGGTGAAGGGGGCGTTGCGCAGCCCGTCGCCGCTGCCGTTCAGGCCCACGACCAGCCCGTAACCCACCAGGTCGTTGCCGCGCACCCCGTCGAACTCGACCAGGTCCTTGATGCGGATCGGCGTGGCAAGCGCCGCCTGCGCCAGGAGCAGCACGGCCAGCATGGCGGCAAGGGCACGGGACATCACAGATACTCCGACAGGGACAGGCGCGACAGCCGCGCGGTCAGCAGGTAAAGCGCCTCGAGCCGGGTCTCGACCGATTTCAGATCGGTCGCGGTCCGGTAGGGGTCGGCGTCGGTCAGGCGCGCGGTTTCCAGCTCCAGCGCGGCGCGGGCGGCCTCGGTGGCGCTGCGCGCCTCCTCGATGCGGGCCTCGGACTGCCCGAGGTCCGAGCGCAGGCGGATCAGCGCCTCCTCCCCGCTTTCGAGCCGCAAGGCGGCGCCTTCGACCACCGCGCGGCGGCCCTCGCCCGCGGCGGGGCCGACGCCCTCGGCCGCCAGCGCGGCGAGCGCGAGCCCCGACAGCAGCTCGCGCAGGGCCGGATCGCGGGCCGAGACCGCGGCCTCGACCGAAAGCCCCTCGCCCAGGATCGCGGGGGCGGCGGGGCCGGGGCCGCCCTGCCAGGCGTCGGTTTCGAACCCGCCGCCGGGGGCGCGCAGCCAATCCTCGACCGCCGCGACCATGTCGGCGGGCGTGGCCGCCGCGGCCGCCAGCGGGCGCAGAGCGGCCAGCATCTCCGCCGCGGGGATCAGCGCCGGCCGGTCGGGCGCGTTCCCGGCGAACAGCGACTGCCCCGCCATCCGCGTGTTGAGCGCGGACACCACCGCGTCCAGCCGGTCGCCCGCATCGGCGACGGCCAGCGTCACGTCCTGCAGGCTGCCCTGCGCGACAAGACCCAGAAGCTGCGGGGCAAGCCCCTCGACCCCGGCCTCGACACGGGCGAGCGCGGCCTGCCGCGCCCCGGCCATCATGCCCGCGTCCGCGATGCTGCGCGCGAACCCCTCGGTCAGGCGCAAGGACCGCCCCAGCTCGGCCAGCGGCGTGAAATCGCCGCCCGTGGCGCGGCCCAGATCGGCGTGGCGACCGCTCGCCATCTCGGTTGTCAGGCGCTGCAACGCCGCGCGCAGCCGCGTGCCGTCGCGCTGCAGCATCTGCTGGCGGGCGGCATCGCCCAGCCCGGTGAGGCCCGTCAGGCTCATCTGCCCATCCCGATCAGTTGCTCGATCATCTCCTGCGCCGCGCTGACCACGCGGGCGTTGGCGGCGAACACCTGCTCGATCCTGAGAAGCGCCTGCATCTCGGCATCGGTGTCGACACCCTGCGCAGCCGCCTCGGCGGCCAGCGCGCCGTGGCGGGCGGCGACATGGGCCTGCGTCGTCTCCTCGGCCTGCCGCGCCATGCCGATCTGCGACAGCTGCTCGGCCACCAGCCCGCCAAAGCTGCGCGCCGCCCGCCTCGGGGCGCAGGGCGGCGTTGACCGCCAGCCGCCCGGCCAGCCCGGTTTCCGCCGCCGGATCGACGGCCAGGCCCCCATCGGTGAACAGCCCAGGCTGCCCCGGCGCGCGCGTCGGATCGAGGCCGGGCGCATCGAACCGCGCCGCAAGATCGCGCGCCACCGCGTCCAGCGCGGCTTGCGCGGCGGGGCCCCGGCGGTCGCGCAGATCGAACAGCGCGGCCAGCGTGCCGCCCTTCAGCGCGGGCGCGGCACCGCCAAGGGGCAGGGCGCGGCCGTTCAGCGTCAGGCCCGACAACCCGCCATCGTCGATCGTGCGGGCCGGCGTCATCACGGTGACGGGCGTGAAGCCCAGAACCGCCGGTCGCCCATCAAGCAGCGCCTGCCCGTCCGAGCTGTAAAGCTGCAGCGCGCCGGTGGCGTCGCGGCGGCTTTCCAGCGGCACGAGCGGCGCGATCCCGTCGACCAGCACCGCCTGCGCATCGAGCAGCGCCGAGACATCGCGCCCGCCGCCCGCGTCCTGCCGGATGCGGGTGTTCAGCGTGGCCAGCTCGGACAGGGCGCCGTTGATGCGGGCCACGCCCGTGGCGATCTCGCCATCGGCGGCCAATCGCTCGGCCTGGATCCCGTCGGAGATGGTGTTGAGCGTCTCGGCCAGCGCCACCGCCGCACCCACCGCGGCCCCCAGCCGCGTCTGGTCATGCGGGCCGGCGGCGGCCACGGTCAGCGCCGCCTCGAACGCCGCGGCGCGCGCGGTCAGGCTGCCGGGCTGATCCGGCGTGCCGACCAGCGCCTCGAGCCGGGCGAGATGGGCGCTCTGCGTGCCGCTGCGGCCCAGCTCGGCCTCCGCGCGGCGGCGCTCGCCCAAGAGGGCGGCATCCTCGTGCCGGGTCACGCCGGTCACCCAGGCCCCCTGCCCGGCATTGCCGGTGATCCGCGCGGCGACGCTCAGCGAGCGCACGCCATAGCCCTCGGTCATCGCGTTGGCGATGTTCGACGAGACGACACCGGCCGCGCGCGAGGCGACGGTCAGGCCCGACAGGGCGTTCGACAGGGCGCTGGATATGGTCATGGCCGCACTCCGGTCTCAGGCCCGGATCAGCGCTTGATGTTCGTGGTTTCCTGCAACATCTCGTCGACGGTCTGGATGATCTTCGCGTTCGAGGAATAGGCCCGCTGCGTCTGGATCAGCTGGGTCAGCTCGGCCGCCACGTCGGTGGTGGATTCCTCGCGCGCATAGCCCACCATCTCGCCCGTGGGTCCGTCGCCCGCGTTCCACAGAAAGAACTGCCCGCTGTCGGGCGAGATCGAGTAGGTCTGGTTGTCGCCCGTCGACAGCCCGTTCAGGTTCGGCACGTCGACCACCGGGATCTGGTAGATCACGCGGGTGATCCCGCTGTCATAGATCGCGTGCAGGTAGCCGTTGGCGTCCACCTCGACCCGGCTCAGGTCGCCGACCGGAGAGCCGTTCTTGACCACCGGCGCGCGGGCGAAACTGTCGGACAGCTGGGTCAGCCCCCCGGCGTCGCCGGGTGCCCCGATGGCCAGGTCCAGCGGCCCGCCCGCAACCGTCAGCGACAGCGTGCCGGTGGCCGGGTCATAGGCCCCGCCCGAGACCACGCTGACCGTATCGAGGTTGCCGCCATTGCCGCGCGCATCGTCGAAGCCGAGCGTGTATTCCCCGATCAGCGCCCCGTCCGACGCGCTGTCGCGGATCGACATGGTCCAGGCGTGGCTCATGCCCGCGGCGGGCACCGTCGGGGTATAGGTCACCTCGATATACTGCGAATTGCCGAGGTTGTCGTAGTATTCCGCCGACATCACGAAGGACTGTCCATCGCCCCCGGCATCGGTCGAGGTGGCGGGCAGGTTGACCGACAGCTGCATGAAGGTCGTCGGGTCGCCCGCGAACTGGTTGGTGTTGATCAGGATCGGCTCGAGCCCGGCAAAGGTGTCGCGCGGGAAATTCGGGATGGTGCCGTCCGCGTTCGCGGGCCAGCCCATCAGGACCTCGCCCGTGGCGGTGCGCAAGACGCCCTCCGCATCGGGGCGGAACGACCCCGTGGTCATCAGGCGCACCGGCAGGGCCGTGTCCCGCGTGTCGAGCGCAGCCGCGCTGGTCACCGGCAGCATGCCACGCCCGCCGATGGCGAGATCGGTGGGGTTCGACGTGCTGACCAGCGTGCCGCGCTGGTCGATCATCCGCGCGGTCGAGGCGCGCACCCCCCCCGCCGAATAGCTGCTGTCGCTCTGCATGATGACGAGCGAATGGAAATCCGCGACCACGCGCTTGTAGCCATAGGTGCCCGAGTTGGCGATGTTGTCGGCGATGGTGGCGAGCCTGCTGGCATTGGTGTTCAGCCCGGCCACCCCGGAATTGAGCGAGGAGGAAATCGTCATCTCATGCGCCTTTCTGCTGCATGGGGTCGTGTCGGGCCGATCCTTGCGCGCGAGATGTTAAGACGGGCCTAACAGATCGAATTCTAGCGATTTTCCCGCGCACCCCCCGCAATGCGCCCCGCAATGCGCCCCCGCAATGCCCCCCATCGGCCCCCCATCGACCCCGGCAAATCGCGACCCCGGCCCCCGGCTCACAGGTCGCTTCTGAGCAGGATCACCTCGATCCGGTCGTTGCGGGGGTCCATCGGGTTCGCCGTCACCGCGTCGCGGTCGGCATGTCCCGTCACCCGCGACAGCCGCCCCGGCGGCAGGCCCGCCTCCTCCAGCAGCGCGCGAAAGCCCAGCGCCTGCGCGATCGAGGCCTGCCAGCGCGTCCCGCTGGCCACGACCACCGGTTCGGCGGCGACATGCCCCTCGCCCGCGACGGGGTTGGTGACGATCCCGAACAACCCGGCCATCACCACCGCCAGCTCGGCCAGCCAGGGGGCCGGCGCGCCGGTTGCGGGGTCGGTCAGCGGCTGGCCGGGCCGGGCGAAGATCTCGATGATCAGCCCCTCGTCGGTCAGCCGCGTCTGCACATGGGCGCGCAGCTGCTCCGAGATCAGGCTGTCACCCCTCAACGCCTCTTCCAGCGCCTGCATCGCCGCCATCTCCTCGGCGCGGGCCGCATCGTGGTCGGTCCCCGACAGGCCGAGGCTCTGGCGCCCCTCGGTCGGGCGCAGGTTGGTCGCACCGGTGCCGTTCTGCGCGATGTTCGTTTCGGAAAACGGGCTGTCCCCGCCGAATGACCCGTCACCGCCCCCCGAGATCCGCGTGATCGGGATCGTGGGCGAGAAATAATCGGCGATCCCCTTCCTTTGCTGTTCCGTGGTCGCGTTCAGCAGCCACATCAGCATGAAGAACGCCATCATCGCGGTCACGAAATCGGCATAGGCCACCTTCCACGCGCCGCCGTGGTGACCGCCCCCGGCGATCACCTTCTTGCGCTTGACGATGATCGGTTGCGCCTCGTTCTCTGCCATGGCTCCGGCCTCCGGGATCGGGGGCGGTGCTAGCAGCGAAACCTCAACAGGCGCTTAACGCCTCAGGCCGCGGGCCGCAGCCGCCGCGCGAAAACCGCGCTCAAGCCCAGCATCACCGCCGCGGTGCCAAGGCAGGCGGGCAAGCCACCCAGCTGGTAACTGACCCCCGACAGAAGCGTGCCCAGAAGCCGCCCCGCGGCGTTGGCCATGTAGTAGAACCCCACGTCCATCGTCACCCGCTCGGCCCGCGTGAAGGCGAGGATCAGGTAGGAATGCAAAGCGGAATTCACCGCGAAAACCGCGCCGAACCCCAGCAACCCCGCGATCAGCGTCACGGTCAGCCAGGGCGCGGGCGCGCCCGCCCATGCCACCAGCACCGCCAGCGCCGCGGGCAGCACCGCCAGCGCACCCGCCCAGATCCACGCGCCGCCGATCAGCGCCGCCTCGCCCCGCGCCTGCGCGCGCAGCAGCCGCGGCGCGCTCGCCTGCACCGCGCCGTAAAGGATGATCCAGACCGCCATGAACGTCCCGATGGTGAAGAACGCCACCCGGTTCCCCTCGACCGTGCCATCCGACAGGACCGCGTAGAAATAGACCGGGATGCCGACCACGAACCACACGTCGCGCGCCCCGAACAGGAACACACGCGCCGCCGACAGCCAGTTGACGTTGGCCGAGTCGGAGAAGACCTCGCGGAACTTCGCCCCCTTCCGGCCCGCGGGAAGGCCCGGCGGCATCTTCACGGCGACCGCCAGCAGGATCGCCGCCAGCACCCCCGCCATGCCCAGCACCGCCGGCACGAACCCCGCCAGCGCCAGAAGCGCCGCGCCCAGCAGGAACCCCAGCCCCTTCACCGCGTTCTTCGACCCGGTCAGCAGCGCCACCCAGCGAAACAGCCCGCCGCCCTCGGTCGGGGCCAGCAGCTTCACCGCCGATTTCGACGACATCTTCGACAGGTCCTTGGCCACGCCCGACAGGCCCTGAACCACCATCACGAAGACGACCGAGGCCGCGACGCCCCACTCCGGGTCCAGCTGCGCCAGCGCCAGAAGCGCCACGATCTGCAACCCCAGCCCCGCGTAGAGAGTCGAGGTCAGCCCGAACCGCGCCGCGATCCAGCCCGCCGACAGGTTCGTCACGATCCCGGCGATCTCGTAGAGAATGAACAGGTAGGCCAGCTGCACCGGGGAAAACCCCAGCGTGTGAAAATGCAGCAAGACCAGCATCCTGAGCGCGCCGTCGGTCAGCATGAAGGCCCAATAGGCCGCCGTCACGGCGATATAGGCCGCCAGCCCCTCGGGCCGCGCGCTGTCGCTCATGGCGCGACACCCACCATCAGCGCCACGTCGACCAGCCGATGGGCATAGCCCATCTCGTTGTCATACCAGGCGTAAACCTTCACCTGCGTCCCGTTCACCACCATCGTGGAGGGCGCATCGACGATGCTTGAGCGCGTGTCATTGGTGTAATCGGCGCTCACCAGGGGCCGGGTTTCATAGCCCAGAATGCCCTTCAGCGGCCCCTCGGCGGCGACGCGGAACATCTCGTTCACCTCCTCCGCCGTGGTCTCCCGCGCCACCTCGAAGACGCAATCGGTCAGCGAGGCGTTCAGCAGCGGCACCCGCACCGCATGCCCGTTCAGCTTGCCGGTCAACTCGGGATAGATCAGCGTGATCGCCGTGGCGCTCCCCGTGGTCGTGGGGATCAAGCTGTTCAACGCCGAGCGCGCGCGGCGCAGATCCTTGGCGGGCCGGTCCACGATGGTCTGCGTGTTGGTCACGTCATGGATCGTCGTGATCGAGCCGTGCTTGATGCCCAGCCCCTCGTGGATCACCTTCACCACCGGGGCGAGGCAGTTGGTCGTACAGCTTGCCGCCGTCACGATCCGATGCGCGGCGGGGTCGTAGATGTCGTGGTTCACGCCATAAACGATATTCGCCGCCCCGCCGTCTTTGACCGGCGCGCTCACCACCACCCGCTTCACGCCCGCGTCGAAATAGGGCTGAAGCTTCGCTTCCGTCTTGAACACGCCCGTGCAGTCGATCACCACGTCGACGCCATCAAGCGGCAGCTTCGCCGGGTCACGCTCGTTGAAGACCGGCAGCCGCACACCGTCGATGGTGATGCTCTCCGCGTCGCTCGAGATGTCGGCATCCCACCGCCCATGCACCGTGTCGAACTCCAGCAGATGCGCATGCATCGCCGCATCCCCCACCGCGTCGTTCAGCCAGGCGATCTTGGCCCCCCGCTCCAGCAAGGGCCGCAAGGCCAGTTTCCCGATCCGGCCAAGGCCGTTCAGCGCATAGGTCGTCATTCGGGCGTCTCCTGCCGTGCGATATCGTCCAACGCGGTCTGCTGCGCGATCCGGTCCAGCGCCTCCAGCGGCAGCGCCGCAAAGGCGCTGATCCGGTGGCGCAACATGCCGTAGGCCTGTTGAAAGGCGAGCATCCGCTCGGCCTCGGTCCCTTCGGCCTTCACCGGGTCCGGCGTGCCCCAATGCGCGGTCAGCGGCTGGCCCGGCCAGGTCGGACACTCCTCGTTCGCGGCACGGTCGCAGACCGTGAAGACGAAATCGAATTCCGGCGCGTCAGCGCCCTGGAATTCGGTCACGTTCTTCGCGCGCAGCGCGGTGGTGTCATAGCCCTTGTCGGCCAGCATCTTCACCGCCAGCGGGTTCAGCTCGGACTGCGGGCGCGTGCCGGCCGAGAACACCTCGAACCGGTCCCCCGCCAGTTTGCGCAGGATCGATTCGGCAAAGATCGACCGGGCGGAATTGCCGGTGCAGATGAAAAGCACGCGGTAGCGTGTGTCGCTCATGGGTCTGTCCCCCTTGGTCATGCTCAAACCCAAGGGCGGGCACAGGTCCGGCCGCCCCCGGCAACAGTCGGTCCAGAGCGCGGCAGTCACCTCGCCCAACCCGGCAAGGTCCGCCCCATAGCGGAGCGAGGTTCCAACCCGCTCCCGCTCGATCAGGCCGACGCGCATCAACTCGGCCAAATGCGCGCTGAGGGTGTTGGCTCTCACGCCCAGCACCTCGGCGATCTCGCCCGCGGGCACCCGGTCGGGATGCCGCCGCATCAACAGGCGAAGAACGTCGAACCGCGCCGGGTGGCTGAGGGCCGCGAATCTGTCGGTGATCTGTATTTCCATAATTCGTGAAATATCGAAACATGGCGCGAAGGCAAGTGAAGCTTTTGCGACAGACCCACGCGCCCCCGGCGGGGCGGGTTGCAAATGCCCCGTATCCTGACAAAAGAGATCGGATTGACGTCCCCCGAGCCGCAAAGCCCCACAGCCCATGGCCCACCGCGCAAGATCCCACCACCCCCGCCGCCTGACCGCGCTGGCCTGGCTGGCCGCCGGCCTGTGCATCCTGCCCATGGCCGCCGTGGGCATCGCCGCGCTGGGCGGCGGGACGGGCACGCTGGTCAGCCTCTCCGAAAGCGTCCTGCCGCGCTACGCGGGCACCACGGCGCTGCTTGCGCTGATCGTCGGCATCGGCACCGCGGTGATCGGCACCTCGACCGCGTGGCTGGTGACCGCCACCCGCTTCCCCGGCCGCCGCATCCTCGAGATCGCGCTGGCGCTCCCGCTCACCTTCCCGGCCTATGTGCTGGCCTATGCCTATACCGACCTGCTCGACCACCCCGGCTGGGTGCAATCCACCCTCCGCGACCTCACCGGCTGGGGCCCGCGCGACTACTGGTTCCCGGAGATCCGCTCGCTCGGCGGGGCGGCGGCGATGCTCACCCTCGTCCTTTACCCCTACGTCTACCTGCTCGCCCGCGCGGCCTTTCTCCGGCAATCCTCCACCGCCTATATCGCCGCCCGCACGCTGGGTCAGGGCCCCTGGGGCGCCTTCTTCCGCGTCTCCGTCCCGGTCGCCCGCCCCGCCATCGCGGGCGGCGTCCTGCTCGCGCTGATGGAGACGCTCGCCGATTACGGCACCACCGCCTATTTCGGCGTCCAGACCTTCGCCACCGGCATCTACGTCAGCTGGTTCGGCCTCTTCGACCGCGCCGCCGCGGCGCAACTGGCGCTTTGCCTGCTGGTCGTGGCGCTGACGCTGGCCACCATCGAGCGCCGCCAGCGCCGTCACCTGCGCCACCACGACGCCGGCCGACGCTTCGAACGGATGGAGCCGCCCCAGCTCCGCGGCCGCGCCGCCGCCGGGGCGCTGATCGTCTGCGGCCTGCCGGTGGTCTTCGGCTTCCTTCTGCCCACCGCCCTCCTGCTGACCCTCGCCTCCGACGCAAGCCAACTGCTCTTCACCCCCCGCTACCTCGGCTTCCTGCAGAACTCCCTCACGCTGGCCTCCATCGCGGCGCTTCTGACGGTGGCCGCCGCCATCACCATGGGCTTCAACGCCCGCCTCCACCCGACCAAGGGCGCGCAAACGGCGATGCGCATCGCGGGCATCGGCTACGCCGTGCCGGGCGGCGTGATCGCGGTGGGGCTCCTGTTCCCCTTCGCCGCCTTCGACAACGCCCTCGACCGGTTCATGGAGTCGAATTTCGGCATCGACACCGGCCTACTCATCACCGGCTCCATCTGGCTGATGATCGCCGCCTACATGGTCCGCTTCATGGCGGTGGCGCTGAACACCTACGAATCCGGCCTCGCCACGCTGAACCCCAACGTCGACGCGGTGGCCCGCACCCTCGGCCACGGCCCCGCACCGATGCTGCGGCGCATCCACGTCCCGATCCTGCAACCCTCGATCCTGACGGCGCTTCTGATCGTCTTCGTCGACGTGATGAAGGAGCTACCCGCCACCCTCATCCTGCGCCCCTTCAACTACGACACGCTGGCGGTGCAGGCCCATCGGCTGGCCTCGGACGAGCGCCTCGCCGAGGCCGCCGTCCCCAGCCTCGTCATCGGCGCCGTCGGCCTGATCCCCGTGGCGATCCTGTGCTGGAGCATCGGGCGAGAGAGCCGCCCCGTCGGCAACGCCGTGGACGCAGCCCAGGGGCAGGTGCAGCGCGGGGTGTGAGGGGGAGCGGCCCTTAGCCGACAAACGTGTGGTACGGGGATGCGGTCCGGAAACCAGCTTATGACTGCTCACTGGTGCCGAAAGTGAAATTCACAAGTTTTGCTTGGCTAACTGATACTCAGATCGCATACGGAACAACCCATTTGTTAGTTCACAGGCGCATGTTTTTAGAGTTGCTCCCACCAAGGGACCACTGATCTAACAAGCGGCCCATAGTCAAATTCTGGCTTAATATTTTTTTCCTTTTCTCGGCTGCGCAAAACACCAGTGAGCTCCCAACCTTGAAACCTTTCCATATCCCAATCGCAAGAAGCTTCAAATACATCGGAGTAATCGTAATTACTAAGCAGGCGCTCGAAATCAAAATATCCAACCAGCGCTACCGGGATACGATGAAAGGCTGGGATCTCTAACTTGTCCGCTTTTTCATGGGCAGACTCAAACAACTTACTGACAAATGCATTTCCCATTATTGTCCAAGGATCATATTGTAGCACCACGCCGGCAAACTTCATTGGTGTTTTACTGTAGAGCTCATTATATGTTCGCCAGATCTGAACAATCCCTTCAATAACATCATCAAATGCGTCAGCGCAGTCGTTGAACGGGTCTGGTGACGTCAAAACCCGCTGGGGAAGCCTCCGAGCTTTGCACTCAATAATTAGACCTGACGAAGCCGCCTTGTCTTCAACAAGTATATCCGCACTCATACCGTAAGTAGTTTTCCGTTCAGATTCGACTGATCTCTCAGCGCCTGAATAATGTCGGATCATTTTCAAACAGAGTTCTTCAAACGCTTCCCCAGAACGACGTCTGGCATCAGAGTCGGATACGA